>NZ_JASBRC010000023.1:0-24014 GCF_029960715.1 Arthrobacter sp. AL05 | reverse complement strand
CGCTTGGCTTCTTATCGGAATGCTCTGCGTCGCCGTCCGCACGGGACGGTGAGGCTGCGATCAAAGCAGCGGCGCCGCCGATCCCTGCAATTCCGGCGGCGCGGAACAAGATGCGCCGGTCCATAGGGTTTTCCGCGCTGCGGCTCATAGCATCGGTGACGAATTTGCGATCGAACATTGGTGTGCTCCTGTCATGAGTTCGATTTTGAGACCATGACAATCCGGAGAGTACTCCCTCCGGCCCCCCGGCCGGAAGACGCAGCGCAATACCCCTGCGTGTGGGCGTGCCCATGATGTTGACACTTACAGTTCGTAGTGATCCATGTCACGGATGGGTGGCCGGGAGGGTTTTTTCCCGCCACGGAGGCTTCCCGCGAACAGCCGGGAACGGTTGGCTTGGCCCCGGAGCCCCGCGGTCCGCATTCTGCAGATCGACCGGAAGACCGGACGCGCCGGAACCGCCGTCCCGCTATTGCCGGGCGCTGAGAACCCGGATGGTGGCATTACCCGCACAGCCGTAGGCTATTTTGGAGACCAGACACTAGCGGCCTGGCCTCGGGTCACGAAGGAGTATCGAGTGGACAGTAATGCCGGTACGTGGTTCCTGAGTCGCGCTGAGCGGGGGAATCTGGCCACGGACGTACACGCCGGCGGTGCCGGATCCCCGTCGTGGTCGGAGGGCAACCTGGTGCGGCCCCTCATCCATGGAGCGAGCTACTTCGCCCGCCTGCATGAGGAGCTAACCGACCTGCAGGCGGGAGACCGCGTGTGGTTTACCGACTGGCGTGGCGATGCCGATGAACTGCTGCAGGCGGGCGGACCGTCGATCGGTGATCTGCTCGCGGGGTTGGCCCGTGCGGGTGTGGAAGTCCGGGGCCTTGTCTGGAGATCCCACGGCGAGCGCGTGTCGGCCCCGATGAGCGGCCGATCCAATGAGCTGCTAAGCCGTCAGATTAACGACGCCGGCGGAGAAGTGCTGCTGGATCAGCGAGTACGGTTGTTCGGCTCCCATCACCAGAAACTCTTTGTCATCCGCCATCGCGACAACCCGTCGCGGGACGTCGCGTTCGTTGGCGGGCTCGACCTTTCGCACAGCCGCCGGGATGACGCCCACCACGCGGGAGACCCGCAAACGGTGGCCATGGATGCCCGGTACGGGAACCAACCCCCGTGGCACGATGCCGCCCTCGAACTCCGCGGTCCCGTAGTGGCTGATGTGCTGGCAGTGTTCGCTGAACGGTGGAACGACCCCCATCCCCTGGACCACCGCACCCCCTACCGGATGCTGTTGCAACGTCTCGCCCGGATGCCCCGACACCCCGAACCGCTCCCCGCCACGGCGCCGCCACCACCACCGGCGGGCCCGCACGCCGTGCAGCTGCTGCGCACCTACGGAGTGAAACGTCCCCCGTTTCCGTTCGCACCCGAAGGAGAGCGCAGCATTGCCCGCGGTTACGCGAAAGCGTTCTCCCGGGCCCGCTCGCTGATCTACATCGAGGACCAGTACCTGTGGTCCACAGAGGTCGCCGCCGGAATCGCAGAGGCCCTCGAACGGAACCCTGACTTGAGCGTGATCGCCGTCGTTCCCCGCTACCCCGACTCCGATGGTCCCCTCGCCGGACCGCCCAGCCGGATCGGGCAACTGCGTGCCATCAAAATGCTGCGCCAGGTCGCACCAGAGCGGGTCGGGGTGTTCGACCTGGAGAGCAGCACCGGAACTCCGATCTACATCCACGCCAAAATCTGCATCATCGACGACTCCTGGTTCACCTGCGGCTCAGACAACTTCAACCGCCGATCGTGGACCACCGACAGCGAACTCACCTGCGCCGTCTTCGACACCACTGCCGACACCCGGGAACTTCACGGCACGGACACCGGCTCCGACACTTCCCTGCCGTTGGGCCATAGGCTCAGGCTCCAGCTCTGGGCCGAACACCTTGGTCTGGACCAGAACGACCCCCGGCTCCACGACCCTGCGGCCGGACTCAAGCTTTGGAACACCACCGCCGATGCTCTTGACCACTGGCACGAAACCGGCCAGCGCCCACCCCGGCCCACGGGAAACGTGCGACACCACACGCCAGAACCCGTCTCGGCCCTCCAACGCCTCTGGGCGAATCCAATCCGCCGTCTCGTCGTGGATCCGGACGGCCGCCCCCGCAAGCTGCGAGGCACTGACCGGTTCTAGCCAGGCAACCTATGAGCGCAGAATGGGCCGTATGCTGACGGTAATTGAATATGTCCTGCGCCGGCTATCGAACCCTCGCGTGTGATGCACGGGCGAACCGAATGATTAAGACACCTGCGTGACAGCTGGCGGACCAGAGGCGGCCTGCCCCGGCGGCAGAGCCGTCTGCCGAAGACGACTTGGACGCCAGTGCTGCCCAGCCCGGTGCAGACAACCGAACTGCCCTGCGCATCCGGGTGGCCACCGTAGCGCTGGTGCTGGTGCTGCTTAGTGTCAGCGTCTTCGCCGGCTGGTCCTCACAGGTCGCCTCCTCAGCGGCCCAATCCGCTGATGATGCGAGCACGCTGTCGGACTATTATGACCGGGCCGATCGTGCCGTCACGGCAGAGGAATCCCTGGAACACGAGTAACGACTCGAGCCTGGCCCCGAAGTACGGGCAAAGTACAACGCTGCATCCGCTGACCTGGTGACAGCACTGGACCTCGTCGAAGAGAACGGTGACCAGAGCGACCCCGAGACGGAGTCTCGGCTCGACGCCGCCCACGAGTCTTATCTCGGTTCAATTGCCCGCATGTTCGACGCTGTCGGTACTGGCAACACACCACTCGCCCTCAAAATCGACGGCGAAGAAGTCGACCCCAAGTTCGTTGCCATTGCGGCTACTGGACCGTGAACGGCGTCAGGCGTTGCGCGACTCGCTTCACGATGCCCTGACCGGTCTGCCGAACCGCGTGTTGCTCTTTGACCGTTTCGGCCAGGAGCCCGCTGCGGCTGAGCGCACCGGCGCGGCAGTCGGACTGTTGCTCATCGACCTGGACTGGTTCAGGGAGATCAACGACACCTTCGGTCACCACTACGGCGACGAGCTGTTGATCGGCCCCTTGACCACCCACGTGCTGGAAGCCGCTCCCGCCCAGACCAAGGCCTGGCTGGACTCCGGAGTCCCCTTGACCATGTCCGTCAATTTGTCCGCGCGCAGCCTGCTCGATGACGGACTGCCCCGGCAGACTGCCGATCTGCTCGCACGGCACGGGGTGCATCATCGACCTCGGCCACAGTCTTGGGCTGACCGTCCTGGCCGAGGGCGTCGAGACCGCCGAGACGCTTACGCATCTGAGGACATTCGACTGCGACGTCGTCCAGGAATACTTCATCTGCTGCCCTATGCCCGCAGCGACATTCGATGCATGGCGGGCCTCATACCCAACCAGCACGATGCTCAGGCCCGAGGAACCTGCCCCGGCCGAATAACCGGCCGCAGGCAGTGGACGCATATCCTGCTCATCCACCACCCGGCAACTGTTCCCCTTGTCCCGACGGCGCCGGCATCGGCATCGGATATCCGTAATCACTGTGCACTGCGATCCCAGCGGGGAACCCGCTCAGCCACGCGGACGTATGGATCGCAGTGCTGGGATGTCCACAAGCGTGCGGCAGGATGGGCATCATGGTCATTGCAAAGTCTGTGCTGCTGTTCATCCTGGCTGCTGTTGCCGAGATAGGCGGGGCCTGGATGGTGTGGCAGGCCGTCAGGGAAGGCCGGGAGTGGTGGTGGGCCGGTCTCGGAGTCATTGCCCTGGGCCTGTACGGGTTCGTGGCGACACTGCAGCCCGACGCACACTTCGGGCGGATCCTGGCCGCGTATGGTGGCGTGTTCGTCGCCGGGTCCCTGGCATGGGGCGTGGTCTTCGATGGGTTCCGCCCGGACCGCTGGGACGTCATCGGGTCCCTGATCTGTGCCGCAGGGGTGTCGGTGATCATGTTCGCTCCCCGTGGGCCCGTTTCCTAGGATTCCGGCCGGGCGGGCGAAGGTACCGGCGGGCACAGCGTGTTGCCGTCCAAGCAGAAGACGCGGCAGCACCCGGCACGGGGTTTGTTTGTCTTTTCAGGCGCAGAACCAGCGCGGAAATGATGGGATTATGGCAGTTTGCTGGTCCCGTTGACCGCACGATTCCGCGGGTCTAGATTCAATTCAATACTTGGTGAATCAGGCACCTGCAAAGGAAACCATGTCCCGGTCAGCAGCAGCCGTGCAGGTGAGCAGCCTGTCCATCGTCAAGGCGCACAAAGTCATCCTCCAGGAACTGAATTTCAGCATTCCGGCGGGCCGGATCACCGGGTTGCTGGGTCCCTCCGGCAGCGGCAAGACCACCTTGATGCGCACGATCGTTGGGGTCCAACGCATTACCTCCGGCTCCGTTACAGTGTTGGGGAGGCCTGCCGGCGATCCTGCCCTCCGCCATGAGCTTGGCTATGTCACCCAGTCCCCCAGCGTTTACCCAGACCTCAGCGTCGAAGCGAACGTGCGGTATTTCGGTGCCATGCACGGCAGACACCGGCGCGACGCCGCCGCGGCGATTGCCGCCGTCGGGCTCGAAGGGCACGCCAGGATCAAGACTGCAGACCTTTCCGGGGGCGAACTCAGCCGCGCGTCGCTGGCCTGCGCCCTCGTGGCGCGCCCGAAGCTGCTCATCCTGGACGAACCGACCGTCGGCCTGGACCCCGTCCTCCGCGCGGACCTCTGGGAGCGCTTCGGCGCCATGTCCGCGTCCGGCACCAGCCTGCTGATTTCGAGCCATGTTATGGAAGAGGCCAGTCACTGTGCATCGCTGCTGCTCCTGCGGCAAGGCCGGCTAATGGCTTCGCTCACCCCGGATGAGCTCAGCAACCGGGGCGGAAGCGAGGACTTGGAGCTGGCGTTCCTGAACATCATCAGGAAGGCCGAAGCCGACGACGGCCATCCCAACGGCCCGGGTACTAAACCGCGTCCCGAAGCCAACAGCCTTCCGGCAGCTGGAATGAAGGTGACGGAATGAATCCGCGCATGATGCTCGCCACAACGGCGCGCGTTCTGGACCAACTGCGCCACGACCAACGCAGCGTGGCGCTGATGCTTGTGGTACCTACGCTGCTGCTAACCGCTGTCTATTTCCTCTACGAAAACGAGACCGTGCCGCCCGGTGCGCCGAGGACCTTCGACCGGGTAGGTCTGATGATGCTGGCGATCTTCCCGTTCGTGGTGATGTTCCTCGTCACGTCGATCACGATGCTGCGCGAAAGGACCTCCGGCACGCTGGAGCGGCTGCTGACCACCCCCATCCACAAAGCCGACCTGCTGTTCGGCTATGGGCTGGCGTTCTCCATCATGGCCGCCCTCCAGTCGTTCGTCGCCACCGGCGTCGCCTACTGGGTATTCGGCCTGGAGATCAAAGGCAGCGCGGGGCTCGTGGTAATGATCGCCGTCGTCAACGCGGTGCTGGGCGTGGCGCTGGGCCTGCTGTGTTCCGCTTTCGCCCGGACGGAGTTCCAGGCTGTGCAGTTCATGCCGGTTGTGGTGGTACCGCAGATCCTGCTGTGCGGGCTGTTCGTCGCGCGGGACCGGATGAACGGGCTCCTGGAAGCAGTCTCTAACGTGCTGCCGCTGACATTCTCGGTGGATGCCCTGAAGGAGATCGCCGGCCACAGCGATGCCACGGAACTACTGTGGCAAGACACCGGCATCATGGCAGCGATCGTCCTGGCTGTGTTGGTCCTGGCCTCGCTGACTCTGCGCCGGCGGAACCCGTGAGCGGCCACCAGCCCAACGGCGGCCAACCCGGGGCCCGGCCGGGCCGTCCGGCTCTCCCAGCCCGATGCGCCGCCGGTGATGACGACTCGCTTACCTGCGAAGTCCGTGGAAGAGCGGACATGCGGCGGCTCAGATTTCAGTGCGCCGTACCCGCCGATGGGTAGCCAGAGCCCCACGTTTTATGGGAATGTCAGGGCTACCCTGGGACCCGCTGGACGCTTAGACGATCAGTCGCTTCCGCTGATCCGGGCCAGTCTGGACAACGCTGCCTCAGAGGCGCTTCCCGGCTCGGCATGGTGAACGACAAGCACGTGACCGTCGGTGCCTGTCACGGCGAGTGTCTCGTGGAAGAGCTCCAGGTCGCGGACCACGGGATGGTGCAGCAGTCGCTTGCCGGCGACTTTCGGACGGACGCCGTGGCGGCCCCACAACGCCAGAAAGTACGCACTCTGCTCGGACAGATCGGTGACCAGAGAATCCAGCCGCCGCTGGAACTCCTTCCCGGGCTCCACAACCGGTGCGTATCTGGGCCTGGCCACGTTGGAGGACTGGTACGGCGGCCGCCAACGGCAGAAGAAGTGACCGTTCTGTAATGATGGACCCATGAATCCGACAAACATCCGCCATCACCAGGAGTCCGTAACGGTCCAGGCATCAGCCGAGACACTCTACGACTTGGTCTCCGACATCACCCGCACCGGCGAGTGGAGCCCAGTCTGTACCTCGTGTTGGTGGGACGATGCGGTCCATGCCGGCCAGCTCGGTGCCTGGTTCACCGGGCGTAATGAGCTCCCGCACCGGTCCTGGGAGACCCGGTCGCAGGTGGTGGCTGCCGAGCGCGGTCGCGAGTTCGCCTGGGTGGTGGGTGGCAGCTTGGTCCGCTGGGGCTTCGCTCTGACTCCAGCAGACACCGGGACGACCCTGAGCGAATCTTGGGACTTCCTGCCCGGCGGGATCGCCATGTTCGAGGAGAAGTACGGTGACGGCGCCAACGTCCAGATCATCGACCGCACCCAGCAGGCGCTCGACGGTATCCCGAAAACGCTCGCCGCGATCAAGCGGATCGCCGAGTCCATCGCTGCAAGTGAGGAGGCCCAGTCATGACCGGCTCAATCGGCATATCCAACCTCCCCACGCAGATCTGCGACCGATCTTGGCCGCGATCACCCTCCACGGAGTCCCCGAGAAGCTAGCAGATCGGGCCGGAATAGGGTGGCTAACCCGTTGACGCCACGGCGAACAGTCCTGCCACCCCGATGAGGTACAGGACAAGGACGACGAGTGAGTCAACACCCATTCCCAGGATTTTGTGTGCGGGCCGAAAAATCAGTCCCAGCATGTAAACCAGGGTCAGAAGGATGCCGAGGGCGGTGAGGTAGATGTCGGTGGCGTGCGCCTGGGGCAGCACGGGTTTGCCGGAGATGAGGACGGCGGCGAGGAACAGGACGGGTAGGAATGCGTTGCCGCCGAAAATGTCGCTGAAGGCCAGTCTGTAGTCGCCCTGCTTCACTGAGGCCAGGCCGGTGGAGATTTCCGGCAACGATGTCGCGAGCGCAAGGAATGTTGCCCCGAAGAGGACACCGGAGAGCCCGATGTGTCCGGCGATGGCTTCCCCACTGCGTTCAAGCACCACCCCTGCGCCGAGGGTCGCCGCAGCCGCGACAAGGAAGATCAGCATCGACTTGCCCGTCCCCGAAGCCTTGGTTCCGCCGGCCCTAGCTGTCTTGCTGTGACCCTGGGGCTTGTCCTGGCTAGCGGGGGCGTGGCCCTGCCCGTGCCACGGGAGGGACTTCTGGGACCGCTGTACGAGGAAAAGGCCGAGCAGCCAGATCAGAGCTATCAGCACGGCCGCAGGCGTGAGGCGAAACGCGACAAGGCCCGCAGGCATCTGGCTTCCGGCGATCACCACCCCGAGTACGCCGATCACGGTGATTGCCTCGATGACCAGGGTCAGTGATGCGGCCTGGTAACTCAGCGGTTTTTTGCCCTTAGTCCCAAAGACATCCAGAACGACCAGCACCACCGTCTGGATGGCGATGCCGCCCAGAATGTTCCCGACAGCCACGCCGATGTTCCCCGCCGCAGCCGCACTGAAGGTGATCGCAAGCTCGGGCAGATTCGTCGCGACGGCCAGCAGAATCAGCCCGCCAAGCGCGGATCCGAGATGCAGGCGGACGTCTAGAACATCGGTTTGTCGGGACAGTTGGATCCCGGCGGACCAGATTACGGCCGCCGCAGCCACGAAAATCAGCAATAGCAACGCCAGCGGAAAAGATTCCATTTACATACTCCGTTTCCGGCCGGTTGAGCTGCTGGTGCAGCTTCACCGCGGTCCGGGGGAAAATAGCAAAACCGTTGCACTAACGAAAACATCAGTCTACTGAATCTGTTCCATCCCGGGCCTGAGACGGGGAGTATCCGGTACCGGCGGGGGTGAACCGCGGAATCGCGTACTGCCGTGGGCAGGACTGCCTGTTGCCTGGCTGCGAGTGGCGGGGATGGCGTTTGCTCAGGCGCGCCTCAGTGTTTGCCCTGTTTCGAGCTTCTGGCGGGGTTATGGCCCCGCGCGGGCCCTGGAAAACATCGGCAAGTACCGCAGTGCATTGCGGAAGCCGGACAAGCCCATCCGAGTGCAGTGGCAGGACACCGTTGTCGTCGCAGTTCTCGGCAAGGGTTGAGTGCTTGGACTGGTCCGAACCGCCTGATCCGGGCACGCCGGGATAGCTACCGACGGCGTCCGGAGCAGTGCTTCGAAGCAGGCGCCCTGGGACCGGAACCAGTGGGCCGCGATGTCGCCCTCCACGCAGGTGCCGGAGCCGAACAGTGCCCGGCTCCCCTCGCGGGTTCCGGCGACGGCGAAGGTGATGTCCGGCCAGGCTCTGGCTTCCCCGCCCGGTCATCGGCGGGAAGGACAGGGCAAGTGACCGCAGGGTGGGGTTATCCCGTGCGATCCTGGATCGGGACAGGCGAGCCCCCGTTGACCGTGTGGGGCCGGCAGGGGAGGCTGAGGGGACATCGATGACCAGGAGGAGCACGATGACTTACCGCCGCACGTCGGCCGCCACAGCGGTGCTGCTCGGGTTGGTCCTTTCCGGGTGCCAGTCGGCTGCCGGGCCGCTCACGGTCGAATCGCCTCCAGCAGCTGTGCCCAGCCCGTCGTCCTCCGAGCTCACGGCCATCATCCAGACTGCTGTCCAGGACCGCAACGGCACCGTCCTCGACACTCCCCCGGCTCCACGCCTGACCGAAGGGCAGGCGACTGCGGCCTACTTAGCCAAGCGCGCGCGGGACCTTCCGGTGGTAGCCCGGTCAAAGGCCGCATTCAAGTCAACGGGCTTCTGGTACACGGACTTTTCGACGAAGATCACGGTGGAATCCGTGGAGATGACCGGGTCGACTGCGAGCGTCCATTTTAAGGAATTGACCGAAGAACACCAGGCCTCTGCAGCGAATGGGCCGAGCAACGTCCCGTCGGGCTACTCGGTGCCGCAGACCGCTACGTTTCGGGCGGCCGCGGATGGATGGCAGCTGGACAGCATCGCCCCTTCCGTTCATGGCGGCGGCCTGCCTATGTCCATAGTCGAGGACTGAGGACGGCTCGTTAGGCGGTGGCGCTGGGGTCCGTCCGCCGACTAACTGCGGCCCACGGCGCAGCACCTCACGCGTACTTCGGGCAGGCGCCGCGCCCTCGTGCCTGCCTAGTCAGGCGATCATCGGTGCCAGTGCCGCAGAGCTCAGGGATGCCAAAAAGCGGATCCGGCTGCTGGAGAAGGAGAACGGGGTACTCCGCCCGTCCACGATGACCACACATCCGCCGGGACTTCAACGCAACCGCACCCGATCAGCTGTGCCTGGGGTTCTGCCTGTGCCGCTTGTTCCGGTTTTGCTGCGTCGGCCATGAGCTGGTGGAGGCGTGCCGAGTCCGTCCGTGCGGCTTCGAGCGCGTGGGCGTGCTGGAGGGTTCCGCCAGTGCTTTTATCTGCCTGTGTGACGCGCGACCCTGGACGGTGCACACCGCCGTCGCGCGGGTGGTTAGGCTGGGTGGATGGCGACAGTTATTCTCGTGCGGCACGGCCGCACCACAGCCAATGCCACTGGACTGCTGGCCGGTCGTGCCGTCGGCGTCAGCCTGGACCAGATCGGGCGCGACCAGGCGGCTCTGACCGGCGACCGGCTCGCGGCCGTGCCCTTAGTCGGGGTGGTGTCGAGCCCTCTTGAGCGTTGTCGGCAGACCGCCCAGCTCATCCTCGATCGGCAGGCTGTCTCGCCGTACGCGCCGGTCGATCCCGATCTCACCGAGTGCGATTACGGCCAGTGGCAGGGCCGCACGCTCAGTGATCTCGCGACCGAGGATTTGTGGCCGGTTGTGCAGTCGCAACCGTCCGCCGTCGTCTTTCCCGGCGGTGAATCCATGGCGGCGATGCAGGCCCGGGCGGTGGCAGCGATTCGACGCCACGATGCAGCCTTCGAAGCCGAGTACGGGCCGGGGGCCGTGTGGGTGGCGGTGAGTCACGGTGACATCATCAAGTCAATCCTCGCCGACGCGCTCGGCATGCACCTTGACCTGTTCCAGCGTATTAACGTGGGCCCCGCCTCCGTATCGATCGTGCGCTACGGCGCTAGCCGGCCGAGCGTCCATGCGACCAACACCGACGCGGGTGATCTGTCGTGGCTGTCGAACGGCATCCACTCTGGCGATGCGCCGGTGGGCGGCGGCGCCGGTCAGAAGGCGCCATGAACCTCATGTGCCTAGAATATTGACATGCCTACACGTGTTCATGAATTTGCCTGGCCTGATCGGGTCGTCGTTGGCACCATCGGCCTTCCGGGGGCGCGAACCTTCTACCTGCAGGTGCGCGCAGGGAGGCAGGTTGTGAGTATTGCCTTGGAGAAGCAGCAGTCGGCTCTGCTCGCAGAGAAGATCGACGAAATTCTCGACCAGCTCATCACAGTCGACGGCAACCCGTTCAGCGTCCCCTCGAGTACTCCCATTGAACTTGTCGACAATGACCAGCTCGATGCAGTTCAGGAGCAGTTTCGCACCGGCGCCATAAGCTTGGGTTGGGACCCAACCACGGCCCAGGTCGTAATAGAGGCCTACCCCATCACCGATGTCGATGCTGATGACAACGACGAATCGCTTGTTGAGGACGGCGCTAACGAGCCCGAAATGCTGCTGGTGCGAATGCCGGTCGGCACCGCCCGCGCATTCGCCAAGCGCACCCGGGAGATCGTGGGCGCCGGGCGTCCGATGTGCCCGCTTTGCGGTTACCCCATAGACGCCGACGGGCACATCTGCACCCTTCCCGAGGTCTGATGCCAGCGCCGGACCTGCTAACCGCCGAGCTTAAGCTCACCGGCCGCATCACGACGGCATCAAACGCTACATTTCTGGGCAGCATCGGCGACGTGGTGGTCGTCTATAAGCCGATAGCAGGCGAAAGTCCGCTGTGGGATTTTCCCCACGGCACCCTGGCTCACCGGGAGGTGGCCGCCTACCTGGTCTCGCAGGCCTTCGGTTGGGACCTCCTACCGCACACCTGGCTGCGCGATGGTCCGATGGGCGAAGGAATGGTGCAGCTCTGGCAGGAGCAAGACCCCACCCAAAGCGCCGTGGACCTGGTCGCAACGGACCACGTGCCGGAGACGGGCTGGAAACGCGTTCTCGAGGGACGGGATGAGAGCGGACGGATGGTCGCCCTCGTTCACGAAGACTCGCCAGCACTCAGACGGATGGCGGTGTTCGACATGGTCGTAAACAACGCCGACCGCAAAGGTGACCACATTCTTGCCATGCCGGAAGGACACCGGTACGGCGTGGACCATGGGCTCACCTTTCACCGTGACCACAAGCTGCGCACGGTGCTGTGGGGATGGGTGGGAGACGCTTTGACCGCCGAGGAACGCGACGGCATCGATCGTGTCAGCGAAGGACTGCGCGGTGGGCTGGGCCGAAACCTGGCGGACTTGCTCAGCGCCGAAGAAATCGCATCGCTCACCGCGCGTTGCGCACGGTTGCGCTTGGCAGGGCGGTTTCCGGCTCCGAGCGGTGAGATGCCGGCGGTGCCCTGGCCGCTGTTCTAAGGGAATTACGGCCGAGGCAAGAACTTATTCACGTTCTTGCCTCGTCTTTTACTACCGGCTGCGGCTATTGCTTCTGCGCAGTGGCCGACTTGCTCGCCCACTATGAGTTCATCGGGCAGGAGATGTCCGTCCGGTCCGGGGCCGCCGATCCCGACGTGCCGGAAACGGCGGACCCGGCACGGCACGGGCATGATGGGTGATCGTAGTTGGCCGGCAACGAATTTGACGGCCGACGCACAGGAACTGGCTGTGTCCGGGCCCGCCCCAACCCGCCAGGGCAACGGCGGCGAGCCCTGGTGGCGATGGGAGCGGCTAGTGGGTCTCCCGGGCCGAACATCCAGATGCCGAAGTGTCAGGACGCGGTGGGGATGCCCCGCCGATCACAGCCGGTGGGCGCCGGATCCTGATTCGTCTTGGGTCGGCAGGTAGTCCTGGGGCCGCTTCGGTAATCTGGTCTCTAGCCGGGGGTGCGTTCTGGGCGTTGGCCTTGATCCTAGCCGCTTCTTCTTCAGCATTGTTCAAGTACTGTTCTCAGCGGGCGGACATCGGTTTGATCAGCCCGCCGACGACGCCGAGGATCCCCACGATGGCTGCCAGCACGGCGATCAGAATCGGCGTCGTCACTGTGGTGGCGATGTCCACCTGGTTCAGGGCCGCAATGATGCCAATGCCCAGAATGACAATGCTGGCGATATCCGCCAGGGTTTTGCCGTAGGATAGCCCGCCAAGGGATCCCTGGATGAGGGTCTTTACGGCGGCGGCAATCGCCGCACTGATCACCACGATGATGATGGCCACAACGACCTTGGGCAGAGCGCGATGATGGCTGCCAACAGGGTGGCGACCGGGTTCGGACCAAAAACCCCGAGCGCGAATTGAAGGACGAAGCACCAAGGCGTAGTAGATGATCTTCGAAACAATATCACTTGCATCGCTGGTGGCGACGCCCCACAAGCGTTTGACCTTGGCCGGCCCGGGAAGGCCGGCGATTGCAGCCAGGCTCATCAGCTCCCCAACCAGATGCTCGCTGACGCGCACGTCCAGGCACGCGTCAGTTCGGTATGGCTCCGGTCAGGACCCGTAGGTGCCCCGGCTGGCGGTATGGACTTCCCTAATGAGCCCGGTCAGCCACTGCCTGCGCATCCTGGTCCCCACTTACCGATCGCAGCTGATTGCGCCCGGCCGCTGAAAACAGTCACGATCAGAGCCAGCGAACTGGGCACCAGCAGGGCACCTGCAACGCCTTGCAGGCCCCGGGCCACGATGAGCGACTCGCCGTTCCAGGCAAGCCCGCAGAGCACCGAGGTGACGGTGAACCCCGCAAGACCCCACTGCAGGACCCGCACCCGGCCGAACTGGTCCGAAAGTGACCCGGCCACAAGTATCAGTGCGCCCAGCGCCAATAGGTAGGCATCCACCACCCATTGCTGGAGCACCAGGCCCCCGCCGAGTTCCCTGCTAATGGCCGGAAGCGCAAGATTGACCACAGAGCCGTCCAAGAAGGCGATGAAGGACGCGACGATCGCCACGTAGAGCACGCAATTCTCAAGGCTGGACCTGGATAGGGCGGGGGTGCCGGACATGGCTGCCGCCTTCCTCATTGCCCCGCATGACGCCGGGCGCCGGGTTTGAATTGAGCCTAGAACCGGCCACAAGAGGCCGGTTGAGCAGCTCCCGAAACGTTGAACGATGGCGACAAGGCGTGCGCATCGGGGACGGTGATTTACCCGGCGCACGTGGCCCTCGGCCCTCGGAGCTTGACGAGGTCGCACGATTCGTTCACGAGTCTGGTGGCTAGCCCCAGTGAGAGTCCGCAGCTATTCGGGAACTTGCCACTCTTGGGGTCCGGGTTCGCTAGAGCACCTCAATCGGCGGACCCCTGAGCGCATCAGAACAGACCCTGTTCGTCCCCACATGTTTTCGGATTAGCGTTCGGGTCCACCGGGTTCAATCATCCTGCCTTTGCCCCTGCGATTGGTCATCTTTGATGCGTTGGCCGACGGCGGTTTCTGAGCGACAGCGGCCGAGGAGTGGGCGCCATCGTGCTTGTCTGCGAGGAATCGGGAGCTTACAGCTTCCCTGTCCCCTTGCCTTCCAGACTTTCGACCAGCCGCTGGCGTTGTTCCCCCGGACTCCCACGCCGGCTCGCCCCCGGCTTCCCGGTCGTTGCGGCTGGCGCCGGTCACGTCAGCCCTGGCCACGATTGCGTCGGTGCGTGCTGCCACGGCCTGGTTTCTTTCACTTTCGACTACAGAGCGGGACTGCTGTACTCGAGTCAGGGCCGGGGAAAAGGACGCCTCGGCCGCTTCGGTGCCGTTCACACCGAGGCCATAGCGGCTCTGCACCTGGACGTCGATGAGGATAAGGGCGCGACGAGGGGTGCTCATGATGTTCTCCCGGATAGCGGTTAGCTGGCCGCCTAACGGCGACCCTTCCATCTTCCGCAATCCGCAACGGGCCACCAGTGGCACGAGGTCCCATACAGGATTGATTCAGGCCAAAGGCGCTCCAAACCCCGTTCACGTGATCAATCACGCATCGTGAGCGGCAAGGAGCAGGCAATCGAAGATGCGCCGCGCCATAAAGGCACGGACGGAGACGGACTAAAGATATAGGTCGATTAAGACCTACTTCCCAGTTACGCCCAAAGCTTCCGAGAGCAGCTGGGCGTCCTCGCTCTCTGTCTTGTAAAGTCACTGAGCCAACCTCAGCGAGATGGAGCATGGCGAGACAACTTCCGAGACGCCGCGCATCTGGTCCCTTCCGGCCGGTGGCCCGGTCTAAGGAGATGTAGTGGTCTCTCGAGAACCCGAAGTTTTCCGAGACAGCACGCCACTACCTATGCGTGCATCGTTTACTTGTTATTGGCCGTGATGCCTCCGCTGTGCACGGGGCGGACTTCGACGCCGCCGGTGCGAGTGCGGACTGCTGGGTTCAAGCGGGCAATCGCCACAGCGGCGGTGAGATCGGGAGCTTCCACAACGTAGAAGCCTGCTACGAACTGGTCGGCTTGGACGAACGGTCCACTGTCTGTGCTATCTCGTCGGATGGACACCGCACTAGCTCGAGGGGTCAGGGCATAGGCGAGCGACATGGTGCCTGAGGCTGAAAGATCCTTTGCGTGTTGGTCGTTCTCTTCGAGTTCGTCCTCTGCTGCATCGACAGCATGGAGGGACTCGTCTGCATAGATGAGGATGGCAAATTGCGGCATTGTGATGGTCCTTTCGCGAATGTCGATCGGCTAGTCGGGCCGGTGGGTGCAGTGTCTCCGGTGCTGGGTGCAGTGGAGTGGGCGATGGGCGTCCGCATGTCCACCGCGGTATCGCGGATGCTCGGGTTTAGCGACATCTGCGGGTGGGAGCAGAGGCTTAAGGGGGACTCCTGGGTCGGGAGTGTTGGGTTTACGTGGCCCGAGTGCCAGGTTGCGAAGAAGTTCCCCGTGCTTCGTTTTGGGCGGTGGATCAGTTGACGACGAGATTTTGGTGTCCGTCGATCAGTTCGCGCACGATGTCGAGGTGGCCTGCGTGAGTCGATGTCTCTGTAAGCACGCGAAAGACGACCTCGCGGCCCTCACGCATCGGTTGTGCGGCGAACTCGCTGGCCGGGGGCCACCAGCGGGGTGGGTCATCAAGGTCAACTTTCGCAAGGATTCGGTTGCTGCGCCGGATCTGGTCTCTGTAGATGTTGACTGCTTCGACGCCAGTCATGGGACGGGATGCCCAGCCGTTGTGAAGTGCTGCGATCGCTTCGGGGTCGCCGCCAAGAACGGCCGAGATCCAAAACATCTCATCGTCGAAGGTGAGGTGGTTGAGGAGGCGCGTTATGGTCCACCCTGATGGGACGAGTGGCTCACTCATCTCGGCGTCGGTCAGCCCGTCCACGGCGTGCAGTACATGCTCGCGTTCGCTTGCCAGCTGCGTCAGCAGCAGTTCGTCACTCATGCTTGCGGCTCGTAGCCGATGAGCCAGCGAAGACCATGGCGGTCAGTGACCTGACCGTCTGAGGCGCCCCACGGCTTAAGAGTCAACGGGTCGATCGCCGACCCGCCGATGCAGAGCTTGTCGAACCACTCTTGGAGGATCGCCGGTTCAGCGGTTCCCAGCAGCGATAGCGTGAGGCCTTCGAACCGCACGGTCTGTTCTCCTGCCGGGGCATCGGATCCCGCCAGAGCTACGTCACCGCCGAGAACGCCGTGAGCTATGGCGTTTGGTGGGCCGTCGGTCCTGCCAAAATCTTCGTAAGAGTGCAGGGACAACTCGCCCCCGAAGATGTCTGCGTAGAAGCTCAGCGCTTCCCGGGCCGTTCCGGGGAAGCTGATGTATACGAGAGGTGCAGCCATAGTGGGTACTCCTGATGTGAGATGGAAACGTTTGGACCAGGTATCAGGTCCTTTTCATAGGGGTTGATGCACCGCCAAAATCAGCGGTAACTCCGAATCTAGTAGGCGGGCCGATTCTTGTCCTTGGATTATGCGTCGATTCGGCGTATCTCGATCGGCCACAGTTTTGCCTCTCCGAGTTTTCCGGCGATTTCCACCGCGCGTTCCATGTCCACGCAATCGACGATGTAGTAGCCGGCCACAAACTCCTTGGTCTCCATGAAGGGACCGTCAGTCACGGTACAGCTGCCGGCGTTTGATGTGACGAACTTTGCCTCCTCGCTCAGTTCATGTGCCTCCACGAATTCTCCGGAGGCAGTGAGCTCCTTCTGTAAGGAGGTATGGGCCTGCATGATCCCCTCGATCTCGGCCGCGGGAAGGCCCTTCCAGGTATCAACATTGTTCGGAATCAATATGAGGTGTTTCATTTTTCTCCTCTGCACCGTTATCGGGCGCGTATATTTTGGTGAACTGAGATGCGGATGAGGGCACATGGGCTGTTTCCGCCAGGCGCTTGTTGAGGTAGCGGCGCTCAACCTCCGACGGTGCGAGCTCCCGGGCCCTCCGATATTCGCGGTGGGCCTCTGTTTTTCTGCCCAGACGCCGCAGGAGGTCAGCTTTCGCCGCGGGTAGAAGATAGTAGCCGTCTAGAGATCGTTCGCGCTCCAGCCGATCGATGAGTGCCAGGCCGGCCTCCGGTCCTTGAGACATCGCGACGGCGACGGCACGGTTGAGCTCGATAACCGGTGACGGTGCAATCTGCCCGAGGTGGTCATATAGCGCGGCTACCTTCGCGAAGTCGGTGCTGCCTGCGTCCGGGGCGACCATATGGCAGGCAGCAATGGCGGCCTGGACGCAGTAGCTGCCGGGCCGTGAACGGCGTGAAATGCCCATCTGCTCGGCAGCCGCCAGCAGCGCCATAGCCTCCGCTATCGCAGCGCTGTCCCACGATCCGCGGTCTTGCTCCTCCAACGTCACCAAGTCCCCCGCAGCGTCCGTTCGGGTCCCTCTCCGTGCATGGTGGAACAGCATAAGCGCCAGCAGACCCAAGGCCTCCGGTTGCTGAGGCGAATCGTCGAGCAGGCCGACCAGCAACCGGGCCAGGCGAATCGCTTCCCGGACAAGGGGTTCGCGGATCAATGTGCTGTCGCCCGTGGCCGAATATCCTTCATTGAACATGAGATAGAGCACGGACAGGATGCCAGCAGTGCGTTCGGATATTAGCTCCGGCGGCGGCACACGATATGGGATTCCTGCGTTCCGTATCTTGGCACGGGCACGGACGAGTCGTTTCGCCATCGTTGCTGCCGAGACCAGGAACGCGCGCGCAATCTCACCCGTGGTGAGACCGGCGACCGTGCGCAGGGTCAAAGCGACCCTGGCATCGAGCGGGAGGGCAGGGTGGCAACAGGTGTAGATGAGACGTAACCGGTCGTCGTCGACAGCAGGATCTGAGCCGGGCTCCTCCGGCATTTCTTCGAGTTCGGTGAGAGTCGCGAGTCCACGGACCGCCCTCTTTTCGCTGGCAGCACTGCGCATACGGTCGATCGCCCGGTTCTTAGCTACGGTAGTCAGCCAAGCCCCGGGATTCCTGGGAATGCCTCGCACCGGCCAGTCGATGAGAGCGCGCGCAAACGCATCCTGGACGCAGTCCTCGGCAAGGCTCCAGTCGCCGGTGACACGGATGAGGGTTGCAGTGATTCGCGCGGTTTCAGCGGCGGAGGCCATCGCGACGGCGGACTGCACCTCCGTCGCCGGCTCCGTTACCATCTCACCCCTCCCTGCGATCCATCAGCGCCGGACATCGGGCGAATCCCTACTCTCCGAGCGGCCACACTGGCCTGATCTCAATGTTGCCGAAGCGCGCCATGGGATGTTTCGACGCCACCTCGATGGCCTCATCGAGATCGGTGCAAACGATGATGTCGTAGCCCGCAATCCATTCTTTCGTCTCGGCGAACGGCCCGTCGGAGACCACCACTTCGCCCGCACGGACCGTGACGGTGGTTGCGTCTTCCACGGGGCGCAGGCTGTTTCCGTGACGGGTGACTCCCCGCGATCCCATCTCGGCCCCCCACTCCACGATGTTGTCCTCAGCGGCCACATATTTCGGTGCTGAGGGATCGGTACAGATGAAAAGCATGTATTCCACGATGACTCCATCTTGTCGGTTGATACACCAGCACGACGTTCGAGACGCGGCGAAAAGGACACGCGGCGAAAAAAGTCTCCCACACAGCCGGGACCGGGCACTCCCATCCGGGAGTGTCACGCTGTTCCTGGAGTGCCTGATCCCTCAAATCACCTGCGTCGTCAAAACCAACCAGCTCGAAATCATCACCGACGACCTCATCGAAGCCGCCACCAGCAAGCCGCGTCACTAACCTCCGTGGTTAATACAGCTAGCGACAAAGAGCGACCACAAAACACCGCCCAAGAGCGCCGAATTCCACAGGCGACAATGCTCTAATTTTCCCGGAATGGTGTGGGCTCGTCCGCGGCCAGCGATTCCCGTAACTATGTCTCGAAACCCTCTGATGGATTCGGTGTATTCACCGATAGTTACGAGACACCCCGGAGCAGCCCAAAACGAAACCGATCGCCTACGCACGCGCTTGTGATTTTCAGGAGTCGCCTGCACTGATGTCAGAAGTCGTCTGCACTGCGTTTGTGTGTCCGAATGGGAATCATCCTCGTACCCTGCCCCGAATCCGGATGAATAGGGCAGCGAGCATCGCCCCGAAGAAAGACACCGTGAGGATGTCCAAGATCGCCAATGCCGGGTTCGTCCACGGCGGAACCAGGTCGTACTCGGCGTTGCACTTTGTGGTCAGCGGGAACAGCTGGAGTTGCTCATGCGCGTTTTGGCTGCGGTACTCGTGGTCGTACGGCTGACCAGCACCCAATTCGCACACCTCCGCGACAACAAGCCCGCCCGCGAAGACACCTTGGAAGAAGACCGCAACGAGGACAAAAAAGCCGACAGTGCAGTCAGTTCCAGCCAGAATTCGGCCGGTTTGATCTTGCCCATTGTCAGTCCCCCATCACTACAGGCCGAGTCTATAGTCCGCTATCCGCCATGTTTCACGCAGTCGCCCGCCGCAGCGTCTCACCGGGAATCACCTGAGAGCTTGAGAAGTGCACCCAGTCATCGGTCCGGCCCTCATCGAAAAGGCGGCGTGCCGTCATCTGGCACTCCTGCATGTCTCGTCGTGTGCCGCGCGGGTCGTAGCCCACGGCACCACCCAGAAGAGTCGAATTCACCTGGCGGGTCAGGCCAGGCGCGGTCATCACCTCGTACATGGTGTGTCCGCGCAGGCAGGGCCACTTGCCAGTTGGGACCTCGACCAGGCGAAGGTAGGTGTATCCATGGGCGAACATGGTGTTCCCCATCTGCTGGAGCAGCGACCATGACTCATCAGCGCCAAGTGCGAAGTCGGTCATCTTCTGCAGTAGGTCCTGATACTGCTGGTTAAGCGCCCTATCCACCGACCCGTCCGTCTTCTGCACGTACTTGTCGCCGAGTCCACCAGCACCTCCCTGGAGTGTCAGGCGGACCCATGCACGGATTTCCTCAACATCTTCGGCTGCAGGATTGGATAGAAGATACTTCGCCCGTGCCTCATAGTTCTCGGCCACCTGCGGCTGACGGATGACGGATGAGTCGAATCAGCCCGGAAAACGTCAGCATATCGAGGGCCAGCGAATTTACGTCAGTCGTCTACGACTCCATTTCAGGTGTTATGCGCTGAGGCGCAGGTCGAATGCAATCTCTGCAGTGTCCCACTCCGCACCGAGAGACGCTGCGGTCGGATTCTTCAAGAACTCTTTTCAGCGCCTCATCTACGGTCCCAATGTCGCTGACATAGCAAGTGGAAATAGAGCCCTCTATTCGTCCGATCGGGACCTCTACCGATCTGTCCCCTGCTTGCCCGTGGCTTTGCAGGACCGCCAATGAGAAATCATTTTCCGCATCATGGTTGCGGTGGCGCCCCAGCTTCGATGACGGGGTTCCGGCGACTTCGAAACGGGCGGGACCATGTTCCACTAGTCGCACCAGCGCCCGCAAGCCGATCCTCAACCGGACGATCGTGAGAAGCTGAGCGAATGATTCTGGAGCACGCGGTGCTCCCCGTCCGTCCACACTGGGCTCAAAGCCGTCTAACGTCAACTCCTGGGCCCCCTAACCAATCCGCCACGGCCCGCACGGCGGCGGCCCGCTGGGCCTCGACGTGGTGGCGTAGGCCGAATCTTCGGCCAAGAATGGAGTTACAGATGTCTTCCTTCGGAACGGTACGACAGGACTGGAAACCCGGAACGCTGTCTTCTGCCCAGACCGATTACGAGGGTCTTCGCGTGGTGATCTTCGGCGGTACCGGCGGCCTCGGCCGGGCCATCACCCAGTCCCTGCTGCGCAAAGGGGCCGAGGTCACCGTCGTCGGAAGGACGCTCAAGGACCCTCCTCACCCCAAGAGGTCATTTATCCCGGCAGACCTGTCGTCCTTGAACAACTCCCGCCAGATGGCCCGCGACTTGCCGGCCGAAACCTTCGACGCAGTCCTGCTCACCCACGGGATCTTTGCGGGACGGACCCGCCAAGAGACACCGGAAGGCGTAGAGAAAGATCTGGCCACGAGCGCGATGAGCCGGTGGGTCGTTGCCCAGGAACTGGCGCCACGGCTGGGCCGGGGAAGGCCTTCGCCCCGGCAGAAGCCGCGCCTTTTTGTCTGGGGGTTTCCCGGCGGCGAACGCGCGCTGGACCTCACGGACGTGCAATTGACCCGAAACTACCGCTGGCAGACGGCCCACAGCAACACCGTCGTGTTCAACGAGGCTCTGGTCCACCATGCTGCCGCCCGGTTTCCGGACATCAACGTGTTCGGTATGAATCCCGGCATCATCAAGACCAACATCATGGCCGGTGTCCTCGGCCAAGCGACCTTGAAACTACGAGCACAGCAGACCCTCATAGGTCTGCTGTTCCAGAGCGCGGAGGCCTACGCCGAAAAAGTGGTGCCCCTCGTGGTCCACCCCGCTTTGGAAGACAGATCAGGCGCACTATTCAATCGGCATGCCCAGCCAATAGAACCCAACCCTTGGCTGATTTCCGACAACCACTTTGACCACGTAGTCGCAGCGGCGGAATCCCTCTCAGCCCGAATCCTTGGTTAGGGCACTTATTCATTCGATGAGAGAGGCCAGGAAGACCTGCCACGTCAGCAGGGATTTCGCCGCGAGACTCAGCACCAGATACGTTTTCTCACCGAACGCATAGTTGGCCCACGGGCCTATTTCCCGGTACTGAAGCCACTGAGTGAGTCCGAAGCAGAAAAAGAGAACGCCCTGAATCGCCAAGATGACGAAGATGTACTCCGGAGCGTCGGAGTACAGCGGGATGTTAAGGCCCATCGCCACCCACGGAGTCACTCCAACCAGCGCACCGAACCAAAACGGAACCATCGTGGTCGATGTTCGGCCCGGGGGGTTCATTCGCTCTTGAAGGTATCCGAACAGAATCATTGCGACGTTGGCGCCGGCGACGACGAAGAGGGCGTTGATAGTCACGATGCCCCAGTAGAGTGCGATCACGATGACCATGAGCGTCGCGCTCAACGAGTACTCGACCCACCGGAACCGGTTGATGCCGCGCCGGAGGTCACGCTCATAGACTTTGCGGCCGAGCGTCGCCGTCAGCAGGTGATCAGTGCCAGCCAGTGCGAGGAATGCCACGAGAACATACCCGATGGTCAGCTCGAAGAGCGTCGAGGTTACGAGGCCTCCCTCCTCTCCTGCTCCGGGAGGACCATCAACATACGAAGCGAGCACTGGAATTGCGAAGTCGTTCGTCAGGAAGAGAAGCGCGGCAGCCTGGCCGAGGTGCAGTACTGCTAGTGCGATGTTCCACCGCCGTAAGCCTCGAAGGCGTTCGGGAGTCACGCCCGTCGCAATCGACGGCGATGTCAAGGACTGAGTCACGGCGTTGCCCCTTGGTTCGCTGGTAGGGATGTTGTTGCTGCGCCCTCTAATTGAACGGCCGTTGAATTAAAATTTCAAGAGATCGCTACGATTGCATGTCAAGGACCACGACTAGGCCGGGATGTGCCAATGACCACTGCACGAGCAGGTCGCCGAAGGGGAACCAGCGAAAGCAAGCAACAGATCCTCGTAGCCGCGCGCTCTCTCTTCGCCGAGCACGGGTATGAGCGGACTACTATGCGGATGATCGCCGAGCGCGCGGGAGTCGATCCGAGTCTTGCGATCTATTTCTTCTCCAGCAAAGAGCACCTCTTCGCGGCGTCGATGCCCGCACCGAGCGAGGAAGCTCTCGCTGCACCAAAGCTCATGGCAACTCTCCCACGGGCGGAGGCTGCGCGGGCTATAGGTCGCCGCATCCTCGAGTCGGTCAACTCGCCCGAGGCCAGCAACATCCTCGGAATGATGAGGGCAGCCAGTTCGAAACCCGAGGCTGTAGCGCAGCTCCGCGAGATCTTCATCAGTCGAATGATGCTGCCCATGATGACCGAACTCGGGCTCTCGCGCCCCCGGGAACGGGCCGTGCTGCTCGCGGTCATCGTCACCGGAATGTCATTCCTGCACGAGCTTCTGGAGATCAAAGAGGAGTGGCCGGACCTCGAGGAGAACGCCGAACTCGCACTACTCACACAGACTATTGAACTCGTCCTCACCACAGACCTGGATTAGACCCCGACACGCGAGGTCGTTGGCTCACACACGTCAGCCGCGAAGTCAGCCAATTCTGAAGCTCAAAAGAGGCCATCTGTACCAGTGGCTTGAAGGCCGGGGTTGTAGAACCAATCTGTTGTTCTAATTCCCCATTATTTACAAGCTTGTCAATTTTGCTAAAAGTCAACACGATAGAATAAATCCATGACTACTTCAAACAAGTCACTGCCGACTCGCCAGAGCCGCATCCAGAGAGCATTAGGTCTGATGTTTTCCATCTCGATGGTGGGCTTACTGGCGTCAATCTTCCTTACCGGCCGCAACCCGCTCTTCCCAGGGATGTCCGGTCCGTTGCTGGTGCTGCTCTTCTTTCTGGCCGCAGCAGGAAGCGCTATCGGACTTGCAGTCACCAGGTCTCGACAGGCTGCCATGGAAACCGCAGAAAAGAGAAAAGTCCGAAAGGCTTGCTCCAGCGAGCTGGGGCCCACCGGAACCGAGCCGGTCAGTGGCGCCCCACAGCTAAGGCAGCAGAGCGCTCCAGGATGGACTCGTTACGCGCCCTCACCTTGTCATGACTCAGAGGGTCATCGTTCCAGCAGAGTTGCAACAGCGCAGAGACGGCCTGTCACCGTTTGGGGTGACCGGACGTCTCTTGACTGCTTTTAACTTCACGTGCAGGCGGCTAGCTAGCGCCGCAGGCAGCGCGTAATTTCCCGTTTGCCCTTCCCCTCACTGGCTTACGGGCAAATTCATGGCCGCCGTACTTCGTCGGGCACGATAGGAACTCTGACCGTCGAACTTCGCCCCTGGACGCTTGAGGACGCACCCGCGCTACGGGCTGCATACCAGCAGAACCCGGACCTAAAGACTCAATTTGGCAGTGCGCACCCAGCCACCATAGACCAGGCGCGTGACTACATCGGCGCCCAACTTCCGTTCACAGAGTCCAGACGCAACTGGGCCATAACGATAGACGGCGCTGCTGTAGGCAATGTAGGACTATCAGCCATTGACCGGCGCCACGAAACTGCCTGGATGTACTACTGGCTCACCTGAGGTGTACTACTGATGTGAGACACAGTTTGAAAGGATTGTGCCCATGTCTTCC
>NZ_JASBRC010000022.1:0-24798 GCF_029960715.1 Arthrobacter sp. AL05 | reverse complement strand
TGAGGTAGGCGATGTTCAGGACCTGCCCCGGGCTGCGGCTGAAAGCGATGCCGTTTGCGTCGGTCGGGACAAGGTTGGCGGTGTCTTTAGTGCCAATACCCTGATCGAAATCAGTTGATCCATCGAGGCTGTCCCGGGCGTCGGAGATCGCTTGGGCGGGTACCTGCAGATCACGAGCGTAGAGGGTGGTTCTGATGACTCCGGCGTGATAAGCCTCGACAGCGAGGATACCGGCGGCGGCTTCGAGGTCAATGCCGCAATTTGCCGTCCTCATGTATGCAGACGAGTCCCTCCATACTGTCGACGCAGCAGAGTCTGGCCTCGGCCGAGGAACCCGACGCCTCCCAGGCCCTGATGGGCGTCTTCGCCGACGAAGGTATCCGGGTCGTCCGCCGGGCGGCCGTGTCCTCGGTGCGCACGGACCCGGCCACCGGCGGGATCATCGCGACCGCGATCGTCTCAGGCGGGCAGCAGGAATTCCGGGCCGCCAGACTGCTCGTCGCCACTGGACGCCGGCCGGTCACGAACGGACTGAACCTGGCCACGGTCGGCGGCAAAACCGGGCACCGGGGCGAAATCCTCTTGCAGAACATCCTAGCCAGCTCCCACGAACGGATCTGGGCCGCCGGGGAAGGGACCGGACACCCCGAATTCGTCTACGTCGCAGCCGCCCACGGCTCCCTGTTGGTGGAGAACGCCTTCAACAACGCCGGCCGTGAGGTCGACGCAGCCGGTATCCGGTGCGAATGCCGGGTGCTTCCCCTGGCATTCGTCCCCAGAGCCTTGGTGAACAGGGACACCCGAGGCTTCATCAAAATTGTCGCCGACGCGGACAACGGACGGATCGTGGGAATGACCGCCGTCGCCAAGGACGCCGGTGACCTGGCCGCGGCCGGGGTCTTCATCATGGAAGCGGGAATGACTGTGGAGCCGGTGGCGAACCTATGGAGCGCGTACCTCACAATGGCCGAAGGAATCAAGATCGCCGCCCAGTCCTTCACCACCGATGTCTCCAAACTCTCATGCTGCGCCTCGTGACCAGCTAGGCCTCCACACGGATGCAGCAGGCCTCGTTGAGTACGACTTCATCGATCCAGCCGACCTCCGTCCTCACAGGTTACCGACATCGTCCTCGCACCCTCTCGCCCTCGCTGCCCCGGCACGGATCAACAGTGCAGGCGTCTGCATCATTTCGAATGCTGTGCGTTCGGAGGACTGCCGGCTGGCCAGAGGAGCGCATCATCCTCGGCAGCTGCCGACAGGAGTCTCAGCTTCCGGTGATTCGGCGTGCACTGCGTTGCTGGAGGGCCTGCTTCCGATAATGGCTGCCGTCCGGGGGATACCCGGGATCATCCAGAGCGGTAGAACGGGCACGCTGGGGTGCTACGATTTTTCCATCCACACGGGTGCCCTTGCAAGGGCTGAGATCGGGCTGATGCAGTCTGCGACCGTTGAACCTGTCCGGGTCATGCCGGCGAAGGAAGTAGGAAACCACTGATGAGCTCCATGAATTCACATTCGCTCGCGTACGCCCGAGACCCCGAAAATGGCATTAGGGTCCCTGTCACGGAGATTGCTCTGGAGGACTCTCCGAACGGGACGAAGAATCCACCGTTCACGGTCTACCGGACGGCCGGGCCCGGAAGCGATCCTGTGATCGGCCTGGAGCCGTTCCGGTCCGAATGGATAGAATCCAGGGGCGACACCGAGCCCTACGGCGGCCGGGAACGGAACCTGCTCGACGACGGTAAATCCGCCGTGCGACGGGGTGCCGCTTCTGCTGAATGGAAAGGCGCGCAGCCGGTTCCCCGCCGCGCCCTCGAGGGTAAGACCGTTACCCAGATGCGCTACGCCCGCCAGGGCGTCATCACTCCCGAGATGCGGTTTGTGGCAGTGCGGGAAAACTGCGACGTTGAGCTGGTGCGCGGCGAAGTTGCCGCAGGTCGGGCCATCATTCCCAACAACATCAACCACCCCGAATCCGAACCGATGATCATCGGCAAGGCCTTCCTCGTGAAGATCAACGCCAACATCGGCAACTCCGCGGTCACCTCCTCCATCGCTGAGGAAGTGGACAAACTGCAGTGGGCCGCCCGATGGGGCGCCGACACCGTGATGGACCTCTCCACCGGCGATGACATCCACACCACCCGTGAATGGATCATCCGCAACGCTCCGGTCCCGATTGGGACAGTACCGATCTATCAGGCACTGGAGAAGGTCAACGGTGAGGCCAATGACCTGACCTGGGAAATCTATCGGGACACCGTGATCGAACAATGCGAGCAGGGCGTGGACTATATGACCGTCCACGCCGGGGTGCTGCTGCGGTACGTCCCCCTGACCGCCAACCGGGTGACCGGTATCGTCTCCCGCGGCGGGTCGATCATGGCCGGCTGGTGCCTGGCCCACCACCAGGAGAACTTCCTCTACACACACTTCGACGAACTGTGCGAGATCTTCGCCAAGTACGACGTCGCCTTTTCCCTGGGTGATGGCCTGCGGCCCGGCGCGACCGCGGATGCCAACGACGCCGCCCAGTTCGCCGAACTGGACACCCTCGCCGAACTCACCAAGCGGGCCTGGAAGTACGACGTGCAGGTCATGGTCGAAGGCCCCGGGCACATCCCCTTCCACCTCGTCCGCGAAAACGTCGAGCGACAGCAGGAACTCTGCGACGGCGCCCCCTTCTACACCCTCGGCCCGTTGGTGACCGACATCGCCCCAGGCTATGACCACATCACCTCGGCCATCGGCGCCACCGAAATCGCCCGCTACGGCACCGCAATGCTCTGCTACGTCACGCCCAAGGAACACCTCGGGTTGCCGAACAAGGATGACGTCAAGACCGGCGTCATCACCTACAAAATCGCGGCCCACGCCGCCGACCTCGCCAAAGGACACCCAGGAGCCCACGAACGCGACGACGCCCTGTCAAAAGCACGGTTCGAGTTCCGCTGGCGGGACCAGTTCGCACTTTCCCTGGACCCGGAAACAGCCGAATCCTTCCATGACGAGACGTTGCCCGCCGAGCCGGCGAAGACCGCGCACTTCTGCTCCATGTGCGGACCCAAGTTCTGCTCCATGCGGCTCTCCCAGGACATCCGCGACCAGTTCGGAGGCATGTCCGAACAGGAAGCCATCGCCGGAATGAACGCTAAATCCGACGAGTTCCGCGAATCCGGCGGGAAGGTCTACCTCCCCGAACCCGTCGTGCCCGGGAGCTAGGAACGAGGAGCGGGTTCGGGCAGCGCCGGCACTCCGGCGCCGGTCCTGCCCCGATCCGGAACTAGAGATCTGTTCGGCAGGGTCGGCGGGGAGGGCTGTGAGTCGGCGTCGGTCCCGTCGATCTGCTCGACCATGAGTTCGCGATCCGCCCGGTATTGACGAATCTCGGGGCGGAGGTGGTGGTCTTACTGGCGCAGGAGCTCACGTCCGCTGAGCGAATCGCCGGTTGAGTCCGTCTCCTTGGATGCGCCCCGCTGGTGAGTAGGGCTTTGGAGTTTCTGATTTCTTGCATGAGTAGTTCCGACCGGACCAGCCCGGGGTTGACGTCGGCGCGGCGGGCAACCTCCGAGACCGTGATGGGCAGGGTCAAGTTGTTATTCACTTTTCTTCACCGGCGTTTCGGGCTGGGATGGCGGGTGACGGTACGGTCTACTGACTCGGGTGCGGGGTTGTTTGGGTGCACTTAGCAGGCGCCGGGCCAGGGTTAGGGTTTCTGCGAGGTTGACGGTGGGGAGGTAGGCGCGGGTGATGGCGTTGGCAATGGCGGGCAGTGCGGCTGCGTCAGGGTAGAGCATGTAGAGGGGTTCGTAGCGGGGCTGGAATTTTGCTTTGAATGCCAGCAGGGACCTGAACCCGTAGACAGGTTCCAGGGTCGCGCCGAGCCGGTCGAGGAGCCGGTCCAGGCTGCCGGAGCTCTGGTTGCTTGCCGAAGCTGGTCCGCGCTGTGGTGGTTCGTTGTGCCGGGCCAGCGGCGCTCCAGAGAGGCTGATGAACCCGTATCCTTCGTTTTTGAGGCTGAGTGAGGCGGAAGCGATAAGGAATTCGATGCCGGCACGGAATCCGTTGGTGCGGCGCCGCATGAAGTCCAGGGTCCAGCCTTCGATGGTGCCGTTGTTGTAGACGGGCAGCCAAGAGGCGACGGCGTGGACCATGTGGTCAGTGCCGACGGCAACCAGCAGTCGGACCTCGGGGTCGTTGAGTTCGTCCAGGCTTCCGAGGGTGAATCCCATTTCGGGCATTTTCTTGTCGGCGACCCATTCTTCCGAGATCTCCTGGATCTGTGCCAGTACCGAGAACGATGCGGTCCGGTATGTGGTCCATTCGGCCCTGATCCCGGCTTTGGCGGCGTTATTCATCGCGGTTCGGACGTCTTGGAATTTCTTTCCTTTAAAGGACACCGCATCAAGCGGCAGGATCGTTTCCTGGGCGACCTGCACTGAGCCCCAGCCCAGGGACGCAGCGTGGTCGCGCAGATCCTGGGGGACGGAGTAGAAGCACGGGGTCCAGCCTTGCCCACTGCAAAAACGGGTGAACTCCTCGAACGTGGCATGGCGAGGGGTCACGGGTCCGACCGGGCCGCCCAGGGCCAGGGCAACCCCAGCGATGACACGATAGGCGATGAAACTTTCACCGGTGGAGGAGAACCAGTACATATTCCCTGGCCAGGTCGTCATCCAGGACAAGTTGCCACCGTGGTTGGCTTTCAGTATTTCTCGTGCGAGTCCGGTACCGGAGTGGTGCTGTGTTGGGGCCGGGCGCAGGAAGGTTTTCAAGGTCATGATTGCGGTGACAGCCCAGAAGACAATGCCGACTCCTTCATAGAGAACGGTTGCAGCGGCGCCCTGGGGAACGAACGCCGGGGCAAGATCGAGCATGTATCCCAGCGGCAGAAACCTATCCGGTATATCTGCGAGCAGTTCCCTGGGTCCCGGGACGGGTGTGATGCTGGGAGCCAGGAGGATTCCGGCCAACAGGTAGACGGAGGCAAGGACGGCGGCTGTCTTCCCGGTGCTGACTGCGAGCCGTCGGTAGGTTCCGGCAGGGGCCGACACCGGAAAAAGCCCGCGGAAGATCAGCAGCACCAGCGTCAGCACCGCGGGCAGGAGTAGCGGCAGCACCAGCGCGAGAGGGTGCGTGTACCCGGCAGTTTCGATGGCGCCGATCCCTTCGGGCGCCACGGTGCCCGGTGCTCCCGGATACAGCACCCCTGCGATGGTGATTCCGGCCAGCACGGACAAACCCAGCTGAACCAGCACGGCGGCGGCCCAGGCGAAGCGGCGTCCTCGGCGTAAACCGTCTGCGAGGATCAGTAAGAGAAAAGATGGCAGGACCGCCATGAAAATTGCGCCGGCGCCGGCGCGCAGCTGCAGTTGCGCGCCGGCGCATTCTTTCGCTTGTCCCGGGTCGGCGCACAGGCCTTGGAGTGTCGCCGGGTCCACGGGCTGAATGTTGGTGAACAGGAAACGCAGCACCGATAGCGGTCCCGCGGCGTGCGGCGTCAGGCCGGCGACGACGGGCCCGACGGCCGACACGGCCACCAGCAGCGCGATGAGGACCCGGCCCTCATGCCGGGAGCTGACGGGGCGGACGAAACGGGGCGCCCTCCCACACAGGACCGGGCCCAGGAGCGCCCCTGCACCTGCGGCGCTGAGGCGGACCAGGTCCGCGAACCCGCCGCTGTAGAGGGCCAGGAGTACCAGCAGGGCGAAGACGACGAGGCGGACCCGCCGCCGCCACAGGGTCGGCATCATCGCCGTCCCCGCCATAATGGCCCCGGTCATGAGTGCAGTGGGGCCAAGGAAGAGGTGCCCGCTCATTTCCTGAGTCCAGGTCCCCATGATCTGATGTGCAACCGTGAGGAACGCGAGAGCTGCACTAATTCCGAGTATCTGGCTGCCCAGGGCCGCTACGGCGAACCTGAGGCTTCCCATCCGGTATTCGAGTGCCAGCCCGACTACGAGCACAACTGCGCTTCCCAGCAGGTACCCGGTCAGGTTCTGCGCCCACAGCCCGGAACTCAGAAGCGTCCACCAGCGGCCGGGCAGTGAGTGCGCTGTTGCTGCCACGTTGGGACGCAAGGTGCCGGCCGGGCCGGTGATGAGGGTGGATGTCAGAGCTCCGGCGGCCCAAAAGACCAGGACAAAACCCGCTGTAACCGGGGCACGGCGCAGATTTTCGATCCGGGACAGCCAACGCCCTTGGTGGGGCACGGTTCCGGGATCCGGCGGTGGCACTGGCACGGGAATTCCTTTGAGCAGATGCGGAGGGAACGGAAATTGCCCGAGGCTATCCCGCATGGTTGCTGGTCCTGTGGCGTCGCCGCCGATCCAGCGTCTTTGCATCGAATCCGCGAATCAGGCCAATTCCGGAGATCCGCGGCGCGATGAGTTTGTTCCAGACCGGCAGCCAAGCCAGGATCGCCGCACTGCTGATCAGGACGGATCCGATGACGTCGCTAAGGTAATGCACCCCGAGGTACATCCGGGAGAACGCCACAACGGTTGCGAAAAGGGAGCCTGCGGCAAGTACTGTCAGGCGCTGCCCGGTTCCGTGGGCGAGGACCAGCACGGCGGCCAGCGCCAGGGAGACTGCGAAGGCCGTGTGTCCGGAAGGGAAGCTGTTGTTGCCCGTTTCGGCGATCAGCGCTCCGGTCGCGTCGGCAGGCGGCCGGGAACGGCTGACCAAGATCTTTCCGGCTGTTGAGGCCAGCCACCCGACAGCAACAACGGAGCCGAAGGCCAGCGCCTGAACCGGTCGACGGCGGTACCAGAGCAGGTACCCGCAGATCATCAGCACCAGCGCCAGGGCACCGGCCGGTCCAAGTCCGTAGTGAATGGCCTCACTGAGCGCAGTCAAGGCACTGTTCCTCCCATGACTCAGGAAGATGTCCAGGCCCAGCTCCGGCGCCAGGGGCCCGAAGGACTTCGCGGCCATCCCGGCCGCGGTCGTGGTCGCGAAAATGGAGAGCGCGGCCGTCGCCCACCACCAGGACCGCAGCCCGGGGAAGATCGTGTTCGGGTGTTCGGCGGATGAATCCATCATGTTGTCCTGACAGTGAGCTGGTCGTTGCGGGCCTTATGCCCACCAGCATGGAGCAGCGGCTCTGAGAGAAAGCTGAGAGGATCACCGCCGTTTCTCAGGCGACGCTCAAGCTGCGTCGGGGATACTGCGGTTATCAACGAAAGGGGACCATCATGCGGATCTTGCTGGTCGAGGACGAAACGACACTGGCGGAGACCATTCGACGCGGACTCACTAATGAGGGCTTCGTCGTCGACGTCACCGCCGACGGGGTCAGCGGCCTGTGGGCCGCGACGGAGAACCCGTACGACGTGATCCTGCTGGATCTTATGCTTCCGCTCAAAAACGGGTACGACGTCCTCAAGGAACTGCGTGAACGCCTGATCTGGACCCCGGTGCTGATGCTGACGGCCAAAGACGGCGAATACGACCAGACGGACGCATTCGATCTGGGAGCCGATGACTACCTGACTAAACCCTTCAGCTTCATCGTCCTGGTCGCCAGGATCCGTGCCCTGGTCCGCCGCGGCGCCCCGGTACGGCCCGTCACACTGACTCTCGGGTCCCTCACCCTGGATCCGGGCAGCCGCAATGTGCGCCGTCGCGGCTCCACCATCGAACTGACCGCCCGGGAGTACGGTCTGTTGCACTACCTGATGCGCAGCCACGACCAGGTCGTGTCAAAGTCCCAGATCCTCGACAACGTCTGGGACCCGGCGTTCGAGGGCGGTGAGAACGTCGTAGAGGTCTATATTGGCTATCTGCGGCGGAAAATTGATACCCCGTTCGGGCTGCAGACCCTTACCACCATGCGGGGAATGGGCTACAAACTTACCGCCGACCGGCCGCCCGCATAAAGAACGTCCGCGACCGGCTCCTGCTTCGGGCACCCGGCGGCCAGTGGTGTTCGGCCGGAACATTAAGCGCTGCCGGTGTGGAATCGCCATAGCGTGCGCGGAACGGCTTCCCCGAATTCGCGTTCCGCTTCGATCTTTCGCTCGTCAGTGTGGAGTTCCTGGGGGTACCCGGTGAGAAAATCCAGATCCGGGCCGACCTTACCTCTGCCCGCCGTGCCCGGTCCCGGGGCCTGGCTGCGCTGGCGGCGGTTCCCGTCGTTTTGCCGTGCTCCGCCGCTGACGCCGAACCCAAGCCGAGGGTCAAAGCGAGGATGATCGCCAGTGTGGTGCTGGATGCGCTACGAAAGTTCAAACGGACCACCGTTCCGTAGGTGAACTGAGGAACCACTGTGGCTTCCCGCGCCGGAAGGCCGCATCCGCTGCATCCGATGAGGCAGCAACTGACCTGTGCCAGGTTTTCGACGCCTTGAGCAGCCGGGCGCGGCGTCTTTACGGCGCTTCGGCCAGGCGCGGGTCCACTGCATGGTTCGGCGCCCCTGGTTGGCGGGCTGTGGCGGGGGCCGGCGTGAAGCCCAACTCGAACCGGCATCCGCCGTCGGGGGTTTCACCTGTGCGGATCCAGCCGTGGTGGGCTGCCATGATTCCCGCGGCGATGGCCAAGCCGAGGCCGCTGCCGCCGCTTTCACGGGACCGGCTTTGATCAAGCCGGACAAACCGCTCGAAGATCCGCGTCCGTTCCCCCACCGGCACCGGCGGCCCGTCGTTATCGATCGTGACGAGCGCCCCGTCGGTAGTGTTGAGCAGCCTAATGCTGATCCGGGAGACGGCGTGCCGGTCGGCGTTGTCCAGGACGTTGCGCATGACCTGGCCCAGCCGCCGCGGGTCTCCGGCGACCCTGACGGGCTCAAGGGTGACCTCGATCAGGCGGGTAGTGGTGGAACGCAGCCGGCGGACTTCCTCATTCAGGACATCATCAAGATCTACGTCTGTGGTCTCAATCCGGAGGCCGCCGTCGTTGGTTTTGGCCAGGGTCAGCAGATCCTCCACCAGGTAACGCATGCGGGCTGTTTCCCCTGCCAGGATGTTTTTCATTTGCTCCCAGGTGGCCCCGGAGGTGTCTGCGGCGGCGATCTCCACCCCGGCGCTGAGGGTCGCCAGCGGGCTGCGCAGTTCGTGGCTGGCGTCGGAAACGAAGCGGCGTTGTTCCTGGTCCGAGGCCTGCAGCCTACCCAGCATCATGTTCATCGTCTCGGCTAGGGCCTGGATCTCATCGGCGGTCGGCGGCACGTCCACGCGCCCGTCCAGGCTCCGGGCACTGATCCCCGCGACCTGGCCACGGATGCGTTCCACTTGCCGCAGTGACCGTCCCACCAGCACCCAGACGGAAATGCCCACGACCGCCAGCAGCGCCGGGGTGGCGCCGAGGATGAACCAGGCCACTGTGGAAACGGTGTCGGCCTGGACTTGGACCGTCGCGGCAACGACCACCGTGTAGAGCCTGCCGCCGACGTCGACGCCGGTCGCCACGATCAGGAAATCATCATCGTCACGCAGGCTCGGCAGCCCGGAAACGTCCTGGGTCAGGGTCTGTCCGGCCCCGGGACGAAGGGAAGTTAACGGGGCCGCGGCAGCTGCAGGTATCGATGAGGCGAAGACGGAACCTCCCGGTGCGAGAATTTGGACGTATTGGCCGGTATGGGCGGTCGAGGCAATGTATTGGCCGGCTTCACCGACGTCCTGGCCGGAAATCTGTGCGATGACGTCCAAGCTTTGCTGCCGTGCCGTCGTTTCCGTTGACGCCACAAGGGAGCTCTGGAGCAGGACGAGCAGGACGATCCCGCCCACTGCCAGTGCCGCCGCGACGACCAGCACCGCGGTCGCGGTCGCGCGCTTGCGCACACCCCATCGTGCACGGCGCCAGCGCGCCAAACCCTGAGCAGCATCCATGTTCCAAGGATGGGCCCGGCAACGGGCAGAAAACAAACCCCGCCCCCGGGGCCTGTCTCAGCCAGGCCTCAAGCACGCTAAGTCTCCTCTCAGCCTCCACGGACCACACTGGATCCAGAGCCACCCGCACCGGGAGGCGCCGGCGGACCCAAGAGTCCGCCACGAAAGGAGCCGGACATGAACGTCAAAGACCTGAAAACCAAGACCAAGATCGTCATCGTCAGTGCAGGAGTCCTCGGCTTGGCCGGGCTGGGGCTTGGGGCCGCTAACGCTGCAACCCCGACGCCGACCACCACCCAGTCCGTCACGGCGGAGACGCCCACTCCGGGCGACACGGCCGACGTACCAGGTGCTGTCGACACCCCCACAGCCGGTGACACTGCGGATGCCCCTGGGGCTGTCGAGGGTACCGAAACGGCAGACGCACCGGAAGCACCCGGTGATACCGGCCCGAACGTTGAGCAGACCGGTGACCACACCGATCCCGGCGACGCCCCGGGTTCCCCGTAGCACCGCCGCGCAGGCGGACCTGAGGATAGGACCGGCCGACAACACGGCGCCGCCGACGTACCGGGACCCGCGAAGCACCACGCTTCGCGGGTTTTCCGGCGCCCGGGCAACAGCACCAGCGTCCGCTATCAACTCCAGCGTCCGGGAGTCCCGGCAGTTCGAAGGACTAAGGCATGAACGCTCTTTCCGGGTTGGATTTGCTCACCGGGGCTGTTCCCCTCAGTGTCGGGTCCGCGGCAGCGGCGGCAGGACTATACCTCCTCATCCGGCGCGGGCGGAGTTGGCGGATGAAGGTAGCAGCCGCGGTCCCCGCCGCTGCCCTGCTGGCCCTGGGGACCGGCTGGTTCCTCGTCCATGTGGCCGCGGTATCAGCCCAGGAGCTGCCCTGGCCCGTTACCGGGTCGATCGGCATCGCGTGCCTGGCTGTGCTGTTGGCGGGTTTGAACCTGACCGGAACCGGCCGGCGGCGAAAATTTATTGCACCGGTGGCCATGGCGGTGCTGATTCTGGGTGCCGTGTTGGAAGTAAATGCCTATTTCGGCGCCTACCGGACCCTCGGGGACCTGACCGGAGCCAGTACCGCAGCCATCCAGACGCTTCCGGAAGGCGCACAGCTGGTGCCCGGGACCGCGGACCAGCCCGGTCCCGGCCCGAAAGGGGCCCCGTTGGCGGCCACATGGGTGAAACCCGCGGGACTGCCCGCGGCCGGGACGATAAACTCGGTGCAAATCCCCGGCGCAGCGTCCGGCTTTGTCGCCCGCAGCGCCTACGTCTACCTCCCGCCGGCATACCAGGCGGACACAGGACCGGCCCTGCCGGTCCTGGTCCTGGTCGCTGGCCAGCCCGGCTCACCGGTCGACTGGGTTGTTGCCGGCGGCGTCAAAACCGCCATGGATAACTTTGCCGCAGCACACAACGGACTCGCACCCGTCGTAGTCATCCCTGATGTCAACGGCTCGGCTACGGGCAACACCATGTGCATGGATTCCCGGATCGCCAAGGCCGACACTTACCTCTCCACCGATGTCCCGGCCTGGATCAAAGCCACTTTGAGAGTGGACCCCGACCCCACCCGGTGGGCGATCGGCGGTTTCTCCTTTGGCGGGACCTGCGCCCTGCAAATGGAGTCCCTGCACCCGGATGTCTACCCATCAGCGATCGACCTCAGCGGCGAAGCGGAACCGGCCCTGGGTCCCGACCGGGCAGCGACCATCGGGCAGGCGTTCGGCGGCGACACGGCAGCCTTCGACGCGGTGGTGCCCCTGCACGTCCTGGCGGCCCGGCACTACGCCCACAGCAGGATTTACCTTGCCGCCGGGGCGCAGGACGGGACGTTCGCCGGCTATCAGGCCCGGGTCGCTGACGCGGCGGCCAAGGCCGGCATGGACGTCACGACCGCACTGGTGCCCGGTCAGGGACACTCCTGGGAGGTACCGCGGCAGTCTCTGGCCCCGGCCATGGACTGGCTCGCGCCGATCCTGGGGCTGAGCCGCTGATGCCCGGCATCAGCAGCTCCGCGCATCCTCAGGCTTCTCTTATCGGCGGCGGAATAGGTTGCTAAGCATGACGGATATGGCAATCGAAACCAGCGCACTGGCTAAGACGTACGGATCAAGACAAGCCCTTGAGGCCCTGAGCCTCGAGGTTCCCCGCGGTGAGATCTTCGGCCTGCTCGGACACAACGGGGCGGGAAAAACCACCACCGTAAACATCCTGACCACGCTGCTTCCGGCCTCATCCGGCACGGCACGGATAGCGGGCCATGACGTCACCACCGGCGCTGACCGGGTGCGCCAGTCGATCGGATACCTTCCGGAAAATGTCCAGTTCTACGAGAACCTCACGCTGGCGGAGAACCTGACGTTCTTCGCCCGGCTCTCCGGGGTTCCTGATCCCGCCGCCCGGATCGAGGCGGCACTGGCTGCCGTGGACTTCACCGGCCACGGCCAGGAGCGGATGTCCACGTTCAGCAAAGGGATGCGGCAACGGGCCGGGATCGCCCAGGCCATCCTGCACGAACCGAAGGTGCTGTTCCTGGACGAACCGACCTCCGGGCTGGACCCGCAGGGCGTGGCCAAACTGCGGGAGATCATCATCAGTCTCAACCAGTCGGTGGGAATGACCGTGTTTATGAATACCCACCTCCTGGCAGAAGTGACCAAGACCTGTACCAGCATCGGGATCCTTAGCTCAGGACGGCTGATCTACCAGAACTCCGTCGCGGCCACCCTGCAGGCTTTCCCGGACCAGGCGTCGCTGGAAGACATTTACCTCCACATCGAAACAGGCACCCCGTCATGAATCCCTGGACTGCCACCGTCGGGCATGAACTGCGCAGCGCCGGCCGTGAACGCCTGCCCCAACTGCTCCTCGTCATCTTCATCGGCATGACCGCATCCGCTGCGTTTATCGGCTCGGCCGCGAAAGCAACCGTTACCGAGGTCTATAACTCAGCGGCCGGCCAGGGCCTCACGAGTGCCCCTAATCCGTTCGGAAATGTCCCGCCGCTCTACTACGCCCGCAACACCGTCATTTACATCCTCCTGATTGGGGCTCTGCTGGCCATCGTGACCGGCGTCCAGTCCGCGATGCGTGACCGGCGTGCCCGGACGGTCGATCTGGTCCTTACCCGGCGCCTGTCCCCGGCCGGGTACCTGTCGGCGAAAATGACCGGCATCAGTCTGGGGCTCCTCGCGGTGCTGGGGTCCTCGGCCCTGATCAGCGCGGCCTGCATCAGCGCAGTCACCGGAACCATCCCCGCATTCGATCAGCTGCTCCGACTCCTCGCGCTTTTCGGCGTGGCATGGCTTTTCCTGCTCTTCTTCGTGGCACTGGGCATGCTCAGCGGGATCCACGCATCCAGCTACACCTCCGCACTGCTGGTCCCCATCGTGATCTGGAGTGTCATCATCTTCGTGTTGCCGCTGCTCGGGACCGCGGTACACCCCGTCTCGCTGCTGAACCCCGTAACACCCCCTACCGCCCCGCAGACCGGCGTCTTTGCGGTCACCGAGTCCCTCACCGGTCCCTTCTCACTCGGGGAGCACTTCAAACACGTCGCAGCAATCCTGCTCCAGGACCCCCAAGCCACCGGCACCATGGCCGGCGGGATCACGGTGATCGTGGCCTTCCTCTCGGCCGGGATCGGCGCGGTCTCCCTGACCGGACGGTCCAGCATGCGAAAGGAAATTCATGACTAGCCTCATCACGCTGTGCAAGAAGGAACTTCGGGACCTCACCCGGAACCGTTCCCTGCGGCTGCTCATCCTCTTCCTAGCCGTCGTCGTCGTGCTCTCCGTCCTCGTCGCGGCCGCGGACTTCCGGACCAAAACTGCCGACTACAACACCTATCTCGCGGCCCTTAAAGCCAGCGGCGGCGCCGTGACCGCGCCGCCGCCTGACCTTTTCCCGCTACAGATGCTCCGGGCGGGCATGGAATACCTGGAAATCGTCGGGAGCCTTTTCGCCGTGATCCTCGGCTACGGACTGATCGCCAAGGAAAAGAACAACGGGACCCTGCAACTGCTCTTCACCCGCCCTCTTGGCAGACACAGCTTCGCCGCCGGGAAAATCCTGGCCGTCCTGATCATCTGGACCGCCGTCACCACTGCCCTGTTCGCCGTCATCACTGCGACTTTGCTCATCGCCGGCAACGCACCCCTGACAGGAACAGACCTCATCCGGCTGCTCATCGCCGCAGCCCACACCACCATCTACCTCACCCTGTGGTCCCTCGCGGCGCTGGCCTTGGCCGCCCTCACCCGGGCCCCGGGTACAGGGCTGATCCTTGCCCTGGTTCTCTGGCTCGTCGTGGTCCTGATCATCCCGCAAATCGGCGACACCATGGACCCGGATAACCAGATCCCCGGCGGCCTGTTTGCGAGCCTCCAAATCGACAAAGCCCACGAACACGCCGTCATGGCGAACTTCACCGGCTACGAAACAGCCCGCGACCTCATCGAACAAACCTCCCTGACCAAACAATACGAACGCCCCCTGTTCGCCTGGCTCGGCATCAAAAACCAATACAACCAACAGTCCCCGGCATTTGTGTGGGCCGGGACCTTTAACCACAGCCTTTGGCTCCTCGCCGGATTCTCCGCGGCAGTCACCGCAGCACTCCTGGCCGGCACCCGGGACAAACTCCTCCGAAAGGTCTAAAACCATGAAGACGCTCACCCTCAAGAAAATTCTCCCCCTGGCACTGATCGTCATCGCCGCCGTGGCCGGGATCCTGATCTGGCAGGGGACCTCCGGGGCCGGCACACCATCGGCCCAGCCCTCATCAGCGGCTCCCGCGGCCACCGTGCTGCCCGTCACGAAAAACCCCATCACGGCCACCGGAACCGCCCCCGGCCTGGCCATCACCAAAGCCAAGGCCGAAGACAACACCGACCCGCAAACCAACGCAGCCGTTCCGGACCGGCTCCAGTTCACCCTCAGCAACTCCACCCGCGCCCCCATCAGCGCTGTGGAGGTCTACTACACCATGACGGATTCAGCCACGGGACAAACGGAGTCCTACTACCAGAAGCTGGACGGACTGACCCTGGCACCGGACGCGTCCGCCACCGTCTATTTTGACAACGGCAACGGCCCCGGGCACTACCCGGAAAACAAATACAGCCTCTACCGCACCTCAACGAACGAAGTAAAGATCAGCGTCGAAGCCGCCGCGCCCGGGCTCGCACCAGCGACTGCCACCGCCACGAAGGCCAAGGGCACCGGCGAAAAACTCGACTGAGACACGCTGCTGCCGGGCCGCACGCCGGTCCGGCAATGACGCTCAGGATTCCCTCAGGCCCCACCACGCATGCTGGTAGTACCGATACGAACCCAGGAGGCACCACCATGCAGATCCCTATTAGCCCGGGACTGACTCTCGCTAGTGGATCAGGGCACCCGGCGGACCTGCCGCCGAGTGCCACGTCATGACCTGGATTATCGACGCCGTCCGCAACGCCGGGCCCCTGCCCGCCTACCTGATCATTACTGCCCTGGTCTTCGCCGAAGACGCCCTGTTCATCGGATTCATCCTGCCCGGCGAAACCGCAGCCGTCCTCGGCGGGGTCCTGGCCAGCCAGCACCATCTTCAACTCTGGCTCATCCTGCTCCTCGTCATCGCCGCAGCCATCATCGGAGACACCGTCGGCTACCAGATCGGACGCCACTTCGGGTCCCGGATCCTACAGATCCCCTTACTCCAAAAACGCCGGACCCAACTAGACCGGGCACGGGACCTGCTCGCCCGCAAGGGAGGATCCGCCGTGTTCCTCGGACGGTTCACCGCCTTCTTCCGTGCCGTTATGCCCGCCCTTGCCGGGCTCTCCCACATGCCCTACCGCCGCTTCCTGGCCTTCAACATCGCCGGGGGCGCCATCTGGGGGGCCGCGGTGGTCCTCGCCGGATACTTCGCCGGAAACGCCTACCTCACCGCCGCGAAGACCTTCGGATCAGCGGCGGCAATCGCACTGCTGGCCGTCGTCACCGCCGCCGCGGCAGCCTGGTACATCCGAAAAAAGCTCAAAGCACGAACCGGTGAGGGCCCCGCTGCGCCTGCACTCGAGAGCAACACAGCCCCCCCTGCCAGTGGCTTAGGAGACCAATCATCCCGAACACCCGCACCCGCCGATGCGGCCAGCACAGACATCCACAGTCCCGTGGATGTCTGTGCTGGACGAACCAAAACCTTGCCAGCAGGTCCCGACAACGAACGCTCCCAAGCAAAGGACGAGCCGATGAACTCTAAAGAGCCCAGGGGTCCCATGACCGGAACGGCACCCTGCGCCGGAGAACCTGGAAGTGGCACGGCGACGACCCTGGAAGACCAGGCCCGGGACATCATCCAAACGGTACTGGCCGACCCCGACCCGCAAGCCGCACCTGTCAGGGCCCGCCTGCGCAGCCTGCTCACTGTCCACCCGGATGACGATCTCGCCGTACTTCGGGAACACCTGATCCTGACCCGGGGGCTGACCCGCACACCGAGCCCTACCCCCGGGAACATCCCGGAATCGCCGCGGAACTGAAAACCCGGTCACGCTTCGACATTGCTTATCGATGACAAACAGACAAGGAGCAGTCATGACAATGCAACCCGAAACATCTCTTCACCCCGGCGACACGCTAACGTCCGCGAACGGTCTTTACGGGTTGATGTACCAGGCGGACGGGAACCTGGTGCTCTACGGCCCGGACGGGCCCCTGTGGGCCTCCGGGACCGATGGCATGCCCGCCGGGGTTTGCGTCATGCAGGCCGACGGAAACCTCGTGCTCTACGGCCCGGACGAGGACTACGCGTGGGGCAGCAAAACAGATAACAACCCCGGAAGCCGCCTCATCATTCAAAACGACGGAAACGTGGTCATCTACCGCCCGGACGGTACCGCAGCATGGGCGACGGAGACATCCGTACCGGCCGGCAGCGCTGTCCAGGGCGATGTAATGCAGTCGGGCGCGGTGCTCAACCCCGGCGACACGGTCCGATCCGCTAACGGTCTTTACGGGTTGATGTATCAAGCGGACGGGAACCTGGTGCTCTACGGCCCGGACGGGCCCCTTTGGGATTCACAGACCGACGGCCGGCCGGCCGGGGTATGCATCATGCAGGCCGACGGGAACCTCGTGCTCTACGGGCCCGACGAGGAATATGTGTGGGACAGCCAAACAGACAACAATCCCGGGAGCTGGCTCATCATTCAAGATGACGGAAACGTGGTCATCTACCGGCCCAACGACACCGCGACATGGGTAACGGGAACCCACTAAGGGGCGCAAGAAGGCCACGATCCACACGACCCGGCGCTAACCTACTACAAATCACCGGCTGGGACCGGTCGGGAAACGGAGACGGGGAAGACCGGAATATCCGCACCAGCCATTTTGCCGTTCACGATACCTTGCGCCCAGAAAACAGTTTCAAGCCGTCGGGCCTCAGTTCCCCGGTGGGTGAGACGTGCCGGTAGAGAGTTTGGCGGGTGATGCCGAGTTCGGTGCAGAGGCCGCTTATTTTGGTTTCAGGTTTTCCCATGGACGCCAGGGCGAGACGGAGTTTCGCCGGCGTCATTTTGTAGGGGCGTCCGCCGTTGCGGCCCCGGGCACGGGCGGAGGCGAGGCCTGCGAGGGTGCGTTCGGAGATGAGCTCGCGTTCGAACTCGGCGAGGGCGGCGAAGATCCCGAAAACGAGCTTCCCGGAGGCGGTGGTAGTGTCGATGGCCGCGCCCTGGCCGGTGAGGACTTTCAGCCCGATGCCGCATTCGGTCAAGTCGTGGACGATGTTGACCAGATGGCGGAGGTCCCGGCCGAGCCGGTCGAGCTTCCAGACCATAAGAGTGTCGCCGTGGCGGAGGGCTTTGAGGCACGCGGCCAGCTGGGGCCGGTCATCTTTCTTCCCTGAAGCCCTGTCTTCGTAGAGGGAGTCTTCGGCGACGCCGGCGGCCAGGAGTGCGTCGCGCTGCAGGTCCGTGGTCTGGGACCCGTCGGCCTTTGAGACGCGCATGTATCCGACGAGCACGCAGTTCTCCTCTGTCATTTATACGTTCGTTTAAGTGACAGTGCGATTTCAAACCGGGTTGGAATCAAAATATGTCACTTAACCCGTCATTTATTCTAAGTCGTGCAAAGGGTCATTGGTTCCCTGTTTGTGACAGAAAGTCGAGGGGTATCTGAAGCTCGGCGAAGGTTTCCCGGAGACCGCGCACGGATTCTCACTCCGGCATCCGTACCGTGCCAAGTCGTAGCGCTATTTAGCGACCAGAGGGTATTCTGTGACCGCTTCAACAGCGATGTCGAAGGAATCCCATGCCCGTTTCGATAGCTCGGGCAGAGTCGGATCGCTCCGGTCATCAGTGTGTAGGCCAGGCTCCCATGGATACTGCCGGGATAGGAACCACAGCCAGGGCCAGCCAACGCTCCAGCTCGCTCAACGTCAATCCGGCAGTCTGCTCCGAATCATAGGTTCGACGTTCTACGGGGTTGGGGAACGTCGTCCCCGGGAGTTCGTGGACCCGCATCGAGTTCGTGAAGGAAAACCCCGTCTTTACCGGCGAAGACTCGCCCCTGGCGAACCCCATGCTCTCCGTCATGGCCCGCCTCAGCCCCGCGAATTCGGCATCAGCCGGGAAACCGTCTACCAATACATCCGAAACCCCGTCCACTAACCCAAACCTGGCGGCTCACGACACCCTCAGGAGGACCAGGCCGCGTAGGCGCGGATGAAGGCGGAGATACGAGGGTCCCCGGCATCCTGGACTGCCAGCTGCGTGCCCCAGGCGGTGGCGGTGACGGGGGCGGTTTGGTTCTTGTCCGGGCTGAGCAGGACATACGGCTTGGCTTTTGCAAGATCGGTGAGTCTGGCGACGTCGGCCGCCGGCAGGACAGGGCTGTAGGTGATCCAGACGGCGCCGTGTTCCAGGGAATGGACGGCGCGTTGTTCGTTGACCGGTTCTGTGTAAATGCCGCAGTTCGTCCAGACGGGGGAGTGGTCTCCTCCCGCACCGGGTTCCTGGGGGTAGGCGACGGCGTCCTGGACGTGGTTACGGGAGAGGCCGGTGAAGGCCTGGATCCCGTCGATGGGTTTTCTGGCTGCCTCGGCGGCGGCGTTCCGGTCCTGGACGGACCCCGTGACGGCGAGGGCGATTGCGGTGATGATGGCAGCCACGACCAGGCCGAAGCCGCCATATACGAAGATGTTGAACCTGCGTTTTTTGGCCATTTGCCGGCGGCGGATGGCGGCGACGATTGCCTGGTGTTCCTCGCGCGGCTTTCGGGTGTTGCTCATGCGGGGACTCCTTGGCCGTGCGCGTCAGAGTCCTGGATGACGACTGGTGCGGGTGGGACGGCGGAGCGGGGACGGGCCCTGAGCCGCTGGAAGAGGGCCAGGCCGGCGAGGAAGAGCAGACCGGAGACCCACGTGTTCACGCGCAGGCCCAGGATCAGGTTGGCGGGGTCGGAGCGCATCAGTTCGAAGACGAAACGCCCGGCGGTGTAGAGAACGATGTAGAGGGCGAACACGGACCCGGCACCGAGCGTGTAGCGCCGGTCCAGGAACATCAGCAGCGATGCAGCGGCCAGGCACCACAGGGATTCATAGAGGAAGGTGGGCTGGAAGTAGCCGAGTATTTCCGGGGTGCCGTCGGCGGCGGTCAGGGCCTGGCCGGTGGCCATGTCCATTTTGTGGATCTGGAGTTTCCAGGGCAGGTCCGTGGGTTCGCCGTAGAGTTCGTTGTTGAACCAGTTGCCCCAGCGGCCCAGACCCTGGGCCAGGAGCAGCCCCGGGGCGGCAGCGTCCGCGAACGCGGCGAAGGGGACACCGGCGCGGCGGGCGCCGATCCCGGCGCCGACGAGCCCGAGGGCGACGGCTCCCCAGATCCCGAGGCCGCCCTCCCAGATCCGCAGCGCACCCCAGGGGTCTTTACCGGGGCCGAAGTAGAGCTGGTTGTCGGTGATGACGTGGTAGAGCCGGCCCCCGACGATGCCGAAGGGGACCGCCCAGGCCACGATGTCCAGGGTCTGGGCGGTGGTGCCGCCCCGGGACCGGAGACGGCGGGCGGTGAGCCAGACCCCGACGAGGATGCCGGCCAGGATGGCGAGGGCGTAGAAACGTATGGTCAGCGGCCCGAGCGCGAAGGTGCTCACGGCCGGGGAGGGGAAGAACAGTTCTGTCACGACAGGGGCGTTCATGGTCGGTATCCCTTATTTGATGTACGAGAAGACGCCCATCATGCCGCGTTCGGCATGGTAGGCGTTGTGGCAGTGGGTGAGCCACTGGCCGGGGTTGTCGGCGTCGAAGATCACTGTGACGGTTTGTTTGGCACGGACGATGACGGTGTCTTTGCGGGCCCCCCCGGCACCGATCTGGAACGTGTGTCCGTGCAGGTGCATGGGGTGCCACATGTCGGTGTCGTTGATGAATTTCACCTCGACGCGTTCGCCGGCCTTGATCTCAAAAGCGTTCTCGAATGCCTTGGTCATGTCGAAGCGGTGGCCGTTGATGCCCCAGTCGTATTTGGCCATGCCGCCGGTGAGGTGTACTTCGTGGGTACGGTCCGGGCTCTTGCTTACCAGGGTGACCTTCGGGTCGGCTTTGAGCTGCCCGCCGTCCACGACGGTCCCCTCTAACGTGCCCGGCAGGGTGGCGGCAAGGGGCTGTTTGCCGGTGCCGGTGCTGATGAATCCGAGTGCCTGGCCGGTTTTGCCTTCCGGCAGTGCCATGACGGGGGTGAAGCCTTCCTTGACGGTGAGGAGGGCGTCGATGCGTTCACCCATGCCGAGCACGACGGCGTCGACGTCCTGGTGCTGGACGGGGAACCCGTCGGTGTGGGTGAGGGTGAGTTTCTGGCCGGGGATGCCGACGCGGTACGCGGTGTCGCCGGCGGCGTTGATGATCCGCAGCCGGATGACCTGCCCGGCCGTGGCGGTCAGGATCTCGGCCTCATCCGGGGCTTTTGAATTGAACAGGTGGTACGGGTAGCTGACGTCCCCGGCGTCGCCGCCGAGGAAGTCGCTGCGGGAGCCCATGAGCATGTGCTTCATGCCCATCCCCATTGATCCCCCGGACATGCCGCCGGAAAGTTCCTTAAGGACCTCGTCCGGGGTCCCGGTGATACCGTCCATCCAGTCATCCAAGACGATCACCCAGTCCCGGTCATAGACGAGTTGTTCGGCCGGGTCCTCGATGATCAGTGCCCCGTAGAGGGCGCGTTCGCGCTGCATTTCGACGTGGGAGTGGTACCAATACGTGCCGGGGTGGGGGAGACGGAAATCGTAGGTGAACCAAGTGCCGGCGGAGACCGGGTCCTGGGTGACGTCCGGGACGCCGTCCTGATCGTTCCGCAGCGCGAGGCCGTGCCAGTGGATGCTGGTGGGATCCTTCAGCTGGTTGGACAGTGTTATCTGGAGCCGGTCCCCGGCCATGGCCCGGAGTGCCGGCGCGGTGAGAGCGCCGTTGTAGCCCCAGGTGGTGACTGGTTTCCCGGCAACAGTTCCCTGGAAGGATGCGGCGGTCAGGTTCTGGGTGACGGTCTTGCCGCTGAATGCCCGGCGGGCTTCGTAGTCGGCAACAAGAGGGTCAGTTGGCAGGACCCTCTCCGTGAGGCCTGGGGCGCCCTGGGTGTTGGTGCACGCGGCGAGGGCCGCCGCGGCAGCCGTTGCTACCGACAGGCCCAGGAAGCGGCGCCGGCCCAGGTGGTGATCGGGGTGGTGGTTCATGTGAAGTCCTTCGCGGTGGGGCCCAGTTTCGGGCCGGGGGTGTTAGATGGGTGTGAGAAAGGTTCCGGAGAGGTTCTGGAGCTGATAGATCCACGTCACCCAGACCCCGGAAACCATGAGCACGCCCAGGATGATGAGCATGGAGGCTCCGGCGATGTTGACGACCCGGATGTGACGGCGGACGAAAGTCAGGGCTGTGCTGACCCAGTTCAGGCCCAATGCGGTCAGGGCGAAGGGGATGCCCAGGCCCAGGCAGTAGGCGAATGCCAGCAGCGCTCCGCGTCCTGCACTGCCGGTGGTGACGCTCAGGGACAGGACAGCGCTCAGCGTCGGACCCATGCAGGGCGTCCAGCCGAGTCCAAAGACGACCCCGAGCAGGGGTGCCCCCGCGAGACCTGTCTTGCGGCCGGGGGTGAGCTTTCGGGTCTGTTGCAGCCAGGGGACCAGCCCGAGCAGGGCTGCGCCCATCAGGATCACCACGATGCCGAGGCCGCGCATCAGGGCATCCTGCCAGCGCAGCAGCCAGGACCCGATGGCGCCGAAGGCGGCCCCGTAGAGGGTGAACACGGCGGCGAAGCCGAGCACGAAGAGTCCGACCCCGGCCAGGACGCGGCGGCGGTTATGTGGCTGGGTCGGGTCGGTCAGCCCTGACACGAACCCCAGATAGCCCGGCACCAAAGGAAGGATGCACGGCGAGAGGAAGGACACCAGTCCTGCAGTCATGGCCAGCGGGATGGCGATGACCAGCGCGCCGGAAGTCACCATGGACGCAAAGTATCCGCCGATGTCCATCGGTTCAGTCGGCGTCGGAGGGCCGGAAAGTGGCCCCGCCGTCCGTGGAGACCACCACTCCGGAGGAGGTGGCGGCCCAAACCCTGGGGTTCCCGTCGGAGCCCTCCGTCGCGGCGACGGCCTGGACCGCACCGCTGATCTGGCCCTTCCTGGTCCAGGTTGCTCCGCCGTCTGCGGAGTAGTGGACGGTGCCGCCGGGTTCGACGCCGACGGCTTCCGTGGCGCTGGCAAATGCGGCGAACTGGATCACCGGCGCGGTCTTGTCCAGCGCCCAGGTGGCACCGCCGTCGGTCGAACGCTGCACGCCGTCCTGGGTGGTGGCGAGGACGGTGTCGCTGGTGGGGTTTCCGGCCAGGATGGCAGGGACGAAATCCGCGGGTACCGTGTTCCAGGTGGTCCCGTCCGGGCTGGCGCGCAGTGAGCCGTCAAAGCCGACGATTCCGGATTTGGTCGCGGTGAGCGCATGGAAGTCGGATTCACCCTGACGGGAGAGCTTCTCCCACGTTTTACCGCCGTCGCTGGTTTTGACCAGACCGAGAGGACTGGGAAGGTCTGAGCCAGCGCCGGGGTGTCCGGAAGCGTAGAACACGCCGTCGTCCATGGCAGCCGTGAAGCCCATGAGGTCATTGGTGGGTCCGATTTTCACGGCCAGCTTTTTGGACACGTCGAACAGGCCATCGTGGGTGGCCAGGAGCACCTGGCCGGTTTCGCTGCTGACGCTCAGCCCGTGAACATGGGCGTCAGGCAGGCCGCTGCCGGTCGGTGAGGGGCCTGCCGTGCCGGAGGACGGACTGCATGCCGAGAGGGCGAGGATGAGACCGGCGCCGGCAGCCAGGACGGCTGCGGCGTGGGGCCGGGAGGGGCGGGGCATGGGGACTCCAAGGATTCAGGCGGGGCATGGCAAAGGGAACGGCGCCGGCCCGTAAGGGCCGGCGCCATAGGACACCGGTCAGAGGCTCGACAGCAGGCCCTTCATCTCTTGAATTTCGGCTGTCTGTGAGGTCACGATTGCCTTGCTGAGCTGGATCGCGTCGGGGTTTTTGCCCTGGCTGATTTCAGTCTGTGCCGTTGCTACGGCACCCTGGTGGTGGGCGATCATCCCGGTCAGGAACAGCTTGGCCGCTTCGGCGCCCTGGGCGGCATCGAGCATCTTCAGATCGTCATCGCCCATCATCCCGTCGCCCATGCCATGGCCGGACGCCATCTGGGCCGGTTCGTTCCAGGTCTTGAGCCAGCCCGTCATCTGCTCGATTTCGGGCGCCTGCGCGGCCTTGATCTTGGTTGCCAGGGCGGTGACCCGGGCATCCATGCCCTGCTTCTTGAGCATCATGTCGGACATTTCCACGGCCTGGGCGTGGTGCGGGATCATCCCCTGCGTGAACATGGTGTCTGCTGCGTTGTGGTCCGCGGCGGCCGGGGCAGAGCTCGAGGACATCCCCACCCCGGTTTGGCCCGTCCCCGGCATGGAGCTGGCGGGTGTACTTCCGGAGGTCCCCGCGCAGCCCGCAAGGGCTATGACGGCGGCAAGGCCAAGGGCAGAAATGGTCAGAGTCTTCTTCATGGAGTTCAAGTCCTTCAATCATCAAATCGGCGTTGTCGCACGACTGCGGATAACACGCCCCTAACCGGCCTGAACGGCCGGCAGGTGCGTATCGGGTAAGCGGGGCGCGCCGGGCAGGACACGGCGCAGCGTGGCCGTTTACGTCCGGCTGATGGAAAGTTGGCCCGGAGAAGGACTTCGCGGAATGAACCCGTACCCGGTATCGGGAATGCCGGTGATGGTCCCGCCGATGGAAGTCAGGGCCGTGGCGCCCGGTGGCGGTGCTGCCAGGGGCGTGGTCCCGGGAGACGGGACGCAGTCCCCGCCCATGGCGGAGATCATCGTGCACCCGCCGGTATCGGCGCATGACGGTCCTGGTTCGGCCGTGATACCCGGAGCTGCGGTGGTGCCCGCGACTGCGGCTGCGACCGGGGTGGTGCCCTGGATCTTGGTGATGTCCGCGACGTGGGCGGGGTGCTCAGGTGCCGGCATGGCATGGCGTGCCCCGGTGTCATGACCGGTGGCCGACGCCGGCATGGCGTGCGTGCCGGTCATGATGTGCATGCCCAAAATGCCGGCGACGATCGCCAACAATCCCGTCAGAAGGGCACCCCGGAGGAGAAACGCCGTGGCACGCCGGGCTGAGATGGCGGTCATGGTGTTCCTCCTTCCGTACGGTCTGGATGGTTTCAAGGTTACCGGCCCGGGACGGGCCCGGGCGGCGCCGGGTTCAGCGGACCTGGGCCGGGCTGAGTTTGAGCCGGCGCAGGAGCTGCGCGTTCAGGGCCACGACCACTGTGGAGATGGACATGAGCACGGCTCCCGTGGCCGGTGAGAGGACGACTCCGGCGAAGGCGAGTACGCCGGCGGCGAGCGGGACGGAGATGATGTTGTAGCCGGTGGCCCAGATGAGGT
>NZ_JASBRC010000021.1:0-27008 GCF_029960715.1 Arthrobacter sp. AL05 | reverse complement strand
TTTTTGTCACCTATCCACGCCGCCTGTCACCAACGTCCGTGGTTATTACAGCTAGACGGGCTTTAGAACGGGTCAGGAGCCTAGCCAGCAAAAACACTTCCCCCAGCAATGAACCTTCGTTGAAGCGTATACCAAATGCTCTCTGGGGGCCGTAGACCTACCAATGTCCCTAGATGCCGGCACCAGGCGCTGCGTAATCTATCTCGTACCCCAGCGCATTAGGGGTTCAGCATGGCTCTCACAATCCATCGCAAAGCAAATCCCGCGCCAGTCAACGTGGAAGCGCAGACTTTCATCAACCGCCTGCGGAGCCAGTCGGGGCGAATGAGGGGGGGAGCAGAACTTCGACAGCGTCCAGTTTGTCACTACTGCCGTCCCGGACCTCAAGGACCCTAACAAAACCCTCGTGATGTACGAAGCTTACATTCTGCACTACGAGTAGTGGTCTGGCTAGACACAGAAAAGCCCCCGGCGGAGGAATACGATCAAGCTAACTGGTGCTGAGGGCTATATAAGTAGATTAGCACAACGGCAATTCGATTACATTCATCTGTGCATAAATCGCCAGCCGACAGAATATCAACTAAAACTATTCACCGCCCGACCGTTATTAATCACAATCCTTAGCATAAGTTGATGACCTCATGACACGCGCCGGCAAGAAATCCTTGCCCGCGCCGGAACTTACGGTGACCCTGACGGGAGACGCCCACCATCTGGACCTGACGCCGGGACGGCTGAATCACTCCATCGACAGTCAGGTTGAAAAGGGTGTGGGGCATTTGGGAACTACCGACATCTGGTCTGGGCTCTAAGGGCGGAATGTCCATGTCACCAGCAAGGGACCATGCCTCCCGGACAAAGAGAAGCAGTGTCAGGTGGTGCGGGTCGTCCTCAACCCGTATCACCATGTCATGCGGCCACGGATTTCCTTTTATCGGCGTGCCCCATTGCATCTGAGTTCCCCCAATTCCGACCACAGAACGAGCGGCTGTGGTGATTCAGCATGGCACCGCTTCTTTACCCCGTAAACGACGCGGGCTGCAGGGGAGCATGAATGTTATGAATTGCCATGAAGCCTAGAGCTTTGGGATTCCCCATCCTCCATAGTCCGGATAAGAAGACGCGGACGAGCTGTCGCATGACAGGTTCGGGGTCTTCCATTAGTTCGGAGAGTCGGCGGTGGACCAGCTCCAGGGAGGGTAGCGCGAATTCCGTTCGGATTCCTTCCCAATTCTCATCGTTGATGGGTCGGCCGTTCACTCTTCTTCGGTTGTTTCGTCGGAGTCGCTGATGTTGTCCAGCAGCCACTGGGTGGAGAGCGGTTTCCGGCGGAGTGTGGCGGACCGAAGGGCCGCATGCGTGCCGGAGCGGACCTGGACCCGCCAGAATTCGATGCTGACGAGGTCGCCGCTGCCGACGGCTGCTGTGCGTCGGGTGTCCCACCAGGCGTCCCGTCCGAACCACTGTTGTGATTCCGTGTCGGGGTCGACGAGCCAGATCCGCCCGTCGTGCCGGATGGCGAGGGGCTTGCCTGCTGCGTCGAGTCGGACCAGTATGTCGTGGGTCGGCGTGGCGGTGATGGTGCTCATGGGCGTGCGTTCTTTCGTGGTGCGGTCGAGCGGGCGAAGTTGGGTTTAGGCGGCTTTGACGAGGGGGAGTTCGTCCCAGTGGGTGGTGTAGCGGGGGGAGAGCATGTCCCGCTTCATGGTCCAGTCCGGCCCGCCCCGGATTCCGGCGTGGCCGAGGCCGATGGAGCCGCGGCCGTACCGGCGGGTCACGTCTTCCAGGAGGGTTCCGACGCGGCGTTCCTCGTGCGGGTTCTCGAACAGGGACAGGGGTGCCTGGTTGCCGGTGGGCCGGAGGTCGGTGACCATGATGCCGGCCCTGGCGTACCTGATTCCCTCGCAGATGCGGGGGAGCAGTGCGTGGGTGGCCTTGGTGAGCAGCACCGGATCGGCGGTCGGCATCGGCAGTGGCACGCAGACCGAGGGGTAGGAGGTGTCTTTGGGGTTGAAGTGTGAGGTGCCGGCGAACGCGGTGAGGACTTTGGCCTGGAGTGCGTGTTTGGCCAGCCGTGCCGAGGCCTGCTGGCCGTAGACGCTCATGACCTGCCGGATCCCGGCCGCGGTGGTGATGGGGGTCGCGAAGGAGCGGGAGAAGATGAGCTGGTCCCGGCCGATGCGTTCTTCCTCCATCGGGATGCAGGGGGTGCCCTGGAGTTCCAGGACGGTGCGCATCAGGACCACGGAGAAGCGGTCCCGGATCATCACCGGATCCGCCCGGGACAGATCAAGGATCGAATGGATGCCCAGGGCGTTGAGGCGTTTGGTCAGCCGGGTGGCGACACCCCAGATCTCGATCACGGACAGGCGGCGCATCAGCGATTCCCTGTCGGCGGCGGGCACGGAGTCCCAGTGGCAGACCCCGACGAAGGCCGGGTTGTTCTTGGCCCATTTGTTCGCCAGCTTCGCCAGGGTCTTGGTTGGCGCGATCCCGACGCAGACCGGAACGCCGACGTTGCGCCGCACGGTTGCTTTCATGTCTCGGCCCAGGGCCAGGAGTTCTTCCGAGGTGCCTTTGACGCCGAGGAACGCCTCGTCGATGCTGTAGACCTCCAGCCAGGCTGAGTACCGGCCCAGGAGTTCCATCACTCGGGCGCTGATGTCGCCGTAGAGCTCGTAGTTGCTCGAGAGGGCAACGAGTCCCCATTCCTTGGCGCGCGGTGCGAGTTTGAACCACGGCTCGCCCATGGCGATACCCAGGCGTTTGGCTTCGGGGGACCGGGTGACGGCGCAGCCATCGTTGTTGGACAAGACGACTACAGGCCGGCCATCCAAGGATGGATTGAACGCGCGCTCGGCCGAGGCATAGAAGCAGTTCACATCAACGTGAGCGATCTGCGGCAGATGCCGCATGAGAGCCGGCTTAGACATAGCGGGCCCCATGCCGGCACAGCTCCCGTTTAACGCAATAGCGCAACTTAAACATGGTGAAGGCACCGGGTCGCGACGCCCCAGACGACCAGATCCGACAACGAGGGCACCCGAATGTCCGGGTAGGCCGGATTCTCCGCCTGCAGCACGACACCGCCCGTGGTGATTCGGAGCCGTTTGATGGTCAGTTCTCCGTCGAGGACCGCGACGACCACGGAACCGTCCACTGGTTCCAGGGCCCGGTTGACGATCAGTTCATCGCCGTCACTGATACCGGCGCCTTCCATCGAGTCCCCGGACACCCTCACGACGTAGGTGCTGGTGATGTCCTTGATCAGGTGCTCGTTCAGGTCGATCCGGCCATCAAAGTAGTCCTGCGCGGGCGAGGGATACCCGGCCGCGACGGGGACCGGAGAGATCAGCACCGACAACAACGACATGCCCGCATCTATCACACGGGGACCAACTACAACGCCCACAACACACCCTTTATTCGAATATATGTTCGATGCATTCAGTGTAGCCCCGGGTGCTGACATTGAGCATTCCCCGCGGGATTGCATCCGATGAAGGATGCCCAAGGAGCGGTGAATCCGTGCCGGGATCAACACCGGTCATGTCGCCCCGCCCCGCAACCTCTATGAAGTCGTGAGCCCAAACCCCTCATTCCATTCAAAGACGACAGACGGAGCGCCCGATGTTGCTGGCAGCTGTGGATCCCGGAATCACCCCGAACGCCAACTTTCCCTTTCTCGAGTCGCTGAAACAGATCGGCGGCGGCATCCTCGTCGGTGCCTTCATCGTGATCGCCATTGTCGCGATCCTCGGCGCCGCGATGCTGTTGGCAGGCAAGTTGAGCCAATCGTCGCGCCTCGCCTCCGGTGGGGGCATGATCCTGCTTTGGACTGGCCCGGTGGCAGCAATCCTGGGTGGCATTAACGGTTACATTCTTTGGTCCCAGTCGGCGTTCAATCTCGGATTCTAGGTCCGACCAGTCATGCCGGTTGATTGTGATCTCAACGGATGGTGGCCGCCCGGGTGCGGTCTTGTCTCCCAAGCGAACGACGGCATCCAGGGTTCAATCACGTCGCTTTTCGCGAATATTCTCCAAAATATCGCCTCCTGGATCTGGTCTTTCATCACTGGCGCGTTCAGCTTCTCGGACGTGGATGATTCGCAGTGGACCGCCGTCGAAGGGCTCACGAGTTGGTGGGTCGTCGTCATGATGACACCCCTTGTTGTTGCCATGGTCCTCCAGCTGCTGTCCGGTTTGATCAGCCAACAACCCCGCCGTCTTGTGCGGGCTCTGGTAGGCGGGGCTGCCGCTGTCCCCATGGTGGCGGGTGCGGTGTACTTGGTCCGCCAGCTCACCAGAGTCAGTGATTCGGCGTCCGCGGCGCTTCTTGGCTCCCTGGGAACAGATCCATACGTGCTGTTCATGAGGCTCTTCGGCTTCGAAAAAGCTCCGGCCGGCGCCGGCAGAGACTGGAACGTCATCTCTTTGGCTCCCGGGTCCAGTGGAGGCGCGGCCGGGGCGGTTGTCGTCACCGCCATGGCAGTCGTCGTCGTGTGGGTTCTGGCGTTCATCCTGATGTGTTCAATGATCTTTCGATCCTTTGCGCTCATCGTGCTTGCCGCCGTCGCACCGGTCGCTCTCATGCTCATGCCGTGGGAGAAGACGCAAACGTGGGCTCGGCGGTGGTGCGAGATCGTCGTCGCGTTGCTTCTCGCCAAGCCGCTGGCTGCCACCGTGCTGGCCGTGGCCATCAAGCTCTTCGCCGAGTCCAAGTCATTCGCCGGACTGGCAGCCGGTGTCGTCGGCATGGCCCTGGCTTGTGGTGCTCCGCTGATGGCGTTACGCCTGGTTAGTTTCGCGGGTGGTGAGCTTGCAGCAGCCGCGCAAACTGCGGGAGGCGGTCACGTACTTTCTCGAAGCTCTGGCTTTGCCGCCCGGCAGATCAGCCGACAGACCGGCGGCCGCTTCACGCTCGCGGGCCTGGCATCGCACTCAGCTGCGGCGCGTCCGATCCAGTCGAGCCGACCGCAGTTTCCCACTCGCGTGCTGCCACCCCGGGCACCACTGCCGCAAACGCAGACAGGCACGATGTCGCCTCGAACCCCCCAGGGTAATGGCACCGCATTGATGCTCGACGCCCGCACCACGGCTAGCGAGCGACCGTCACCCCGGGCGCATGGAGGCAGGCGTGGTCCGAATTCGACTCCCGGCGCACCGCTCGAGGGCCCGGGTACGCGTGCAACCGGCGAGCAGCCCCCGCCGCCGAGGCAGTCGGCTGATCAGGCGGCCTCTCGCACGGCACCACCGCCACCGGCTCCTCGACCGGCACCGCCGCAGGCATCGCAGCCAGCCTCCCCGCCGGGGCCGCCGGTGGCAACACCGGGCCGTCCGCCCATCCGACAGCAAGCAGTCGTCCAGCACCTGAACGACGGTGATTCCCATGTCTGAAAATTCACGCGCCCTCGAGGCCGTCAAATTCCCCCGGTACGAGCGTCGCGGCTTGTTTATGGGTCTGAAGTGGTACCAGTTGCTGCTGCTGGCGGCCGGGGTCCTTGTAGCCAGCACGGCATCGGCGCTTCGCGGACCAGTTGGCCTCTTCGCATCGGGACCAATCTGGCTGTCACTCATCCTGCTCGGGTTGCTCCAGTATTCGAGGATTCCCTACCCGGTGTGGGCCGGGCATGCAGCCCTATTCTTCTACCGGTTGGGCTCCCAGCAGACCCGCTTCCTGGTCAGGCCGGAGCGCGCTGCCTTGGCGGGGCACTTGGCGCTGCCGGGTGGATTGGGGAACCTGGAATTGCGTCGGACCTCTACCGGTGAGTCGTTCATCGTGGACTCCCGAGGCAGGGAAGCTATCGCCGTGCTGCGTTGCAGCACCAGATCATTCGCGCTTATGGACTCTGACGACAAGGCGTGGGCGGTTCAGGCCTGGTCCCGCGTGCAGGCAGGTATGGCCCAGCGCAGCAGTGTCGCCAGAATCGCCGTCCAGGACTACACCGTTCCCTATCCCTCGTCTGCCCTGCGCGACTTTTATGAACGCACCGCCCCAGATCGGGCAAGCACCCCCGAAGAACTCACCTGGGGTCAGCGCGCCTACGAGGACCTGATCGCTGCGGCCGGCTCGGCGATGAGCCACGACCTCTTGGTCGCACTTGTCGTGGATACCGCCAAGGCCCGACGCCGAATCAAGGAGTCCGGCGGGGGACTGGTCGGCGTCGAACAGGTGCTGCGGCTGGAGGTTGAGGCCATGACCACCGCATTGGGCACTCACAGCGTCAGGGTGGAGGAATGGCTCCCAGAAGCCGGCCTCCTCGGCGTCGTCCGCGGTGCCTTCGATCCGGCCGCCCCGGCAACCCCGGTCCGACAGCCTGCAGTCTCCACCACAGCGCATGGGCCGCAGAACGATACAGAACCAAAGGCGTCCAGCGTCACTGCCGGGCCAATGGCGGTCGATGAGCACTGGACCTATGTGCGCACTGACTCCGGCTTTCATCAAACGTTCTGGATCGCCGAATGGCCGCGGCAGAGGGTCATTCCGGGCTTCCTCCACCCCCTGATCTATGTCGGCGATTTCCGCCACACGGTGACCGAGGTGATCCGGGCCGTACCCACAACTGAGGCGCTGCGGGACATTCGCTCCGCCCAGGAAGCCCATGAAACCCGGCGACGGATCAACACACGCTTCGACAGGCCGCTCACCCGGGAGCAACGGGCAGAGGAAGAAGAAGTGACCCAGCGGGAGGAAGAGATCGTCGCCGGTCACGGAGACGTGCGGCCGGCCGCGTACGTGACCATCACGGCGGGCACCCTCCAAGACTTAGCTCGGCATAGGCATGAGCTCGAGTCGGCGGCGGCGGGAGCCTTCGTCGAACTGCGGTTGCTGGCCGGTCAGCAATGGGCTGCCTTCGTCGCCGGTGCGCTCCCGTTTGGACGGGGACTGCGGTGAAGAGGACAGGCCAATCGGTGCACTACGAACCGGCCGGTGGGAACCGCCAGGAACGGAAGGAACGACGCCGGCAGGACGCGTCTGCTGGCAGCCAACCGTGGGAGTCCGCGCTCCGCGGCTTGGGAGAGACGGTCGGCGCCGGGCTCGACAGAAGGGAGCACGGCGGCGACTGGGGGAGCGGTGAACCGAATTCTCTGCGCGGCCCGCACCGCCTGCGCCCGGCACCGCACCGGGCGTCCACTATGACCTTCGCTGCTGCCTACCCGTTTATCACCGAATCAGGCCTGGGCCACGAGGGAACATACATTGGCACAGACGTCTTCGGCTCGGGAGCGTTCTCCTATGATCCATGGATTCTCTATGACAAGGGCGTCATCAGCGGCCCTTCGATCGTTGTTATCGGCACCGTCGGGACAGGGAAGTCCATGTGCGGAAAGTCCCTGGTGGCCAGGTCGGTCACGCTGGGTCGGAAGGCTGCTGTAGCTTCCGACCCCAAGGGTGAGTGGGCTGCCGTCGCCAACGCCGTCGGTGGGAAGGTCATTTCTGTGGGCCCCGGCCGGGCTGCCCGGGTCAATCCGCTCGACGCCGGTCCTCGGTCCAGTGCGCTGAGCGAGGCGCAGTGGCAGGCCGTGGTCCGGCAACGCCGCCGCTACCTTCTGGTGGCCCTGGTGTCGCTCATGCGGCAGGGGATGCCGCTGCATCCGGTCGAGCACACAGCTCTGGACATGGCGCTCATGGAGACTGTGGCGCAGAACTCGAATCCCACGCTGCCGATGGTCCTGGACCACTTGTTGAACCCGTCTAGGGAAACCATTGGTCTGGTCGGCAAGGATGGGGGACAGGCAGTCAGCCACTCCCTGCGGCGCACCGTGTCCGGCGACTTGGAAGGCATGTTTGACGCGCCCTCCACCGTTTCCTTCGACGCCGAGGCGCCCATGATGGTGATGGACACCTCGGCTCTGATCGGCGCCTCTGAGCAAGCGCTGTCCTTGGCTGCGGCGTGCGGTGCCACCTGGCTGGAAGCGGCTGTGACCAACCCCGACGGAGGCAAACGGCTGGTGGTCTACGACGAGGGCTGGCGCATGCTGGCGGACCCCTACATGCTCGCCAAAATGAGTGAACAGTGGCGGCTGGCCCGTACCTACGGCATCGCGAATCTGCTCATCATGCACAAAGTCGCCGATCTCAACGAAATAGGGGACAGCACCAGCGGCCACCGCCAAAAGGCCCTCGGCCTGCTCACCGAAGCCGACACCAGGATCATCTACCGCCAGAAGCACGATGCCATGCGCCTGACCAAGGAAGCGCTGGGTCTTTCGGAGGCCGAATGCGAGCACGTGGAGAACCTCCCCAAGGGCGTCGGGCTCTGGAAAGTCGGGAACCGTTCCTTCATCGTCGCCAACCGGGTCACCACCGATGAACTGGCAGTTTTCGGCACCGACGACCGGATGGTCTGAACGCCACCATGAACCGGCGGGCAGGAGACAGCACCCCACTGGTCACGGCAGGGCTGATCGCAACAGCCGGCTACGTAGGCCTGTGCGTCCTCGTCCAGAGCGCAGCTCATCTCCAGATGCTCTGGCGCTGCGGCAGCAGTCCACCGTCACCGTTCAACCCGGCAGCCGCCGTCGGACTCGTTGTTGGCCGGACTGACTGGATTATTCGTCAACCACAAGGATGCGACGTCGACGCCGGCGTCGTCTGGTGGGTGGTCGGCCCGGTGCTACTCCTCGTGACGGCGCTCGCCGTCGGGTCCGTCCTGGCGTGGCGGAGGTGGAAGCAATCAGGTGCGTGGCTGCGCCAGGACATCTTGAACCGTGAGGGTATCGCCCGGCGCTCCGAAATCCTTCACGACTTCGGCGCCAGAGCCGTCCGAAGTCGAGGGAAGTTCACACGGCCAGGCCTGGCCAAGCCCCGGATCGAGGACGTGGCCTGGACGCTGGGCCGATCCCGTGGCGTCACGATCCACGTCTCCACGGAGGAGTCGATGGTCATCCAAGGGGCGCCGCGCTCCGGCAAGGGCCTCTACGTGGTCATCAATGCGATCCTCGAAGCGCCGGGTGCCGTGGTCACCACGTCCACCCGTGCCGACAACCTGGTGGTCACTATGAAGGCCCGCGCCACGGGGAGCAGACCGGTCACAGTGTTCGATCCGCAGGGCATGTCCGGGCTGCCTTCAACGCTTCGCTGGTCTCCCGTCCGCGGCTGCGAGGACCCGGACATCGCCACCCGCCGCGCGCTTGTCATCACCGCCGACACCGAGATGAAAGGCGAAAACGCGGCCTGGCAAAAGCGCTCGCTGATCATCCTGCAATGCCTCCTGCACGCTGCGGCATTGTCAGGGGAAGGAGTGCGCGCGTTTCGCCGCTGGTCCTCCAGCCCTGTGCTGGCGCGTGAGGCGTTGGAGGTACTCAGCGGGCCCGATGCGGCGCTGGGATGGCAGGCCGATCTTATGGGCATCCTTGAGGATGACCCCAGGAACACGTCCAACTCCTGGATCGGTGTCTCGGCCGCAGTTGCGCCGCTGTCATCGCCCAAAGTACTCGCCGCCTTGGACCCGTTGGACGAATCCGAGGAATTCGATCCAAAGACGTTCATCCGTGACTGCGGCACCCTGTATTTGATCGGGACCCGCGCAGGAGCCGCCGCAGCAGGCCCGTACCTTTCGGCCTTGATCGACGACATCGACAATGCTGCCCGCGAGATGGCCTTCATCGCCCCTGGTGGCAGGTTGGATCCGCCGCTGTCCCTCATCCTGGACGAGATTGCGAACCTGGCACCGTGGCCAGGCTTGCCCATCGCCCTCTCTGACGGCGGCGGGATCGGGATCTCCACTCTTGTGGTCCTGCAGTCCCTGTCCCAGGCGCGGACGGGATGGTCCATCGATGAGGCCGCAACCATCTGGGATTCGGCAATTATCAAGGTGATCTTCGGTGGCGGCTCAGACGAGCGTGACCTCCGTTCGCTGGCCGGGCTGCTGGGGGAGCGAAGTCTGATCCTGAACACCCGTTCCTGGTCCGCGCAGGGCCGCCAGGACGGCGAGCAGATCCGGGAGAGCCCAGTCCTGGCGTTGCATGAGATCCGGCGTCTGCCGACCGGCACAGCCCTCATGCTGGGGCGGCGAACCCGTCCCATCCTGTTGGACCTGCGCGAGTGGCACAAGCGCAAGGACGCGGCCGAACTTGGTCGGTCGAAGCTGGAGCTTGAACAAGCCCTGGCTGACGGGCACCGCGCGCAGCAGCAAACAACCGTGGAGGCGAACGATGGCGAGCCAGGATGACACCGAACGCTTTGAGATCCCCTCAGCAGGAGGGGAGGACGACGACCTGACCGCGGAGCTTTTCCGATCCGCATTCCGGCCCCCCGGGAGGGTTGCCGGCGTGACGTACCGTTGGCGGGAACTGACGGCGGCGCAGGCCGGGAGCGTGTGGGGCGACCTGGCGGTGTGGGTCAGATGGCTAGTCGCCACGTACCAGCTGACGACATCCGTGGTTCCGGATTGCTGGTGGCGACACACCGAGATTGTTGCCGAGCTGTACGCGCTGCATCGGGCGGAGCTGGCCTCCTATGCCAGCGATGATTCCGGTTTCGGACCGCTCGCCTTTCACGAGCGGCTACCGCACGCCGTCGAACGCCTGCGGACCCACACCCGGACGGCCGGCTGTGTGGGCCTGCAAGCGCACAAGGAGCCGGCATTGAGGATCCTGCGGTTGGATGCGCCGGGCTTCGTTGAGTGGCAGGAGGCTTCCCACCAGATCGGTGACGAGGTCTGAAGTCAAGCGGTCCGCGCCCCGGGGGACTTGAATTGACCACAGGGTAGTCCTTGCGGGACATCATGGAGCATGTCGGCCGGACAGTTCGCCGACGCCAGCGAAGAGTGGCGGGCCCAGCCTGAATGTGTCAACTTGATTGGAGCCCATGTAACCGGCTGGGCCCTACTGCTAGGGGCTGATTCAGAGAAGGTAAGCGGGCCGTTCGGGTGCTATTAGACGATTTGTTAGCCGCCCTGTTGTTATTTCCAGCCCTTAGCCGAGCCTTTGTTAGCCCTGCGGCGGATTCAGCGGGATGGGGACTATGGGCTGGTCGTTGGCGGTGAGGTCTATACCGAAATCCTTGGCGAACACGAGCCGTGTGTTTTTGTAGATTTCGGGGTGGTTCTCGTCCAGTTCGAAGACACGCGCACCGCGCAGACGGTTACGATCAGGGCCGGGCAGTCCGTAGGCTCCGAATCCGGTTCCGGGTGCGTAGCCGAGCTGAACACCGTAGTAGTTGCCCATATACGTGTTGACGTGATCGTGTCCCACGAAGTAACCGGCCACATCCCCTCGTTCCAGGAAGGCATTGAAGAGTCCGGAGTTGAAGGGTCCGGGGCACTCGTCCTCGTTCCGTTCGCCCACTATGTTGTGCCTCTTGACCGCACGCGCGTGATCCGCCTCTGTTCGCGAGTCGAGGCTGGCAAACCACATATTGCGGTGCTCATGAAGCGCGATATGGCCCCACATGAGGGAAGGAATCTTCTTTCCGTACTTTTGTTCTGCTGCGATTGACTGATTCCGGTACCAGGTGACCTGGTCCATGCGCACCCAGTCCCAGTCCGGGTAGCCCTCGAAATCCTGCCCATCGATGCTGTCGGGGGCATAGCGGCCGGTGTCGATGAGCCAAAGACCAAAGGCCGGAGCTTTTGTCCTGGAGGATTGAACGAGAAGTTGCGAGTTGGAGGTACCGGTGAGTCCCGGCGTGGAGTCGGCGTTCATGTTGAACTCGTAGGTCTGCAGGAACTTCAGCATTTTGGCTTCGGTCATTCCTGTTCGCTGCACCGAGTCTTCGTCGTGATTGCCAAAGGTTACGGCCCATGGGATCTGCCGGCGTTCCATGGGCTGGACCACGTGGTTGAGCGCTTGTTTGACCTCCAACTCAGAGTCGCATCCTCCATTGATGACATCTCCGTTGATGACCACAAAGTCCGGCTTTTCCGTATCTAGGGTCCGGTCCATGAGTTCGATTGTGCGGCGGTCCGTCTGCTCGTCGTCTTGGGTGTCGTTGAACTGAACGATTTTGAATGCGCCGTCTGGGCGAAAGATAAGGGTCGGCTTTGGCGCCTTCGCGCCTGGTGCTGCCTCGCTCCCGGCTCCCGTTGACGCCGTGACTCCCAATGCCCCAAGCACTCCGGCTGCAGCCAACGCCGCTCGCCTGCTGAGTTTGGGCTGGTGGATACTTGTCGTCATCGCGCCTCTCCTAATTGCTGATACGGCCTCAATGCCGGCCGCCGGCCTGTCAGACGGTACAAGACGGAAGCGTCCGGGTCAGAAACAGGTAGTGAACGCCCGTACTCATGATTGCTACCCTGGCCGCCCGGCGGTACTCCCATCCAAACTTGCGCAGGGAAGGATCAGCAATGGAACAAGGCTCCTGGGCGGGACTCAAGAAGCAGGAGTCGCGGACGGCGTCGGCGGTTCCGGATTGCTGGTGGCGCCACCCCGAGATCGTTGCCGACCTCTACGCGCTGCAACGGGCTGAACTGACCTCCTATGGCAGCGACGATCCCGGGTTCGGGCCGCTCGCATTTCACGAGCGTCTGCCACACGCCGTCGAGCGTCTGCGGATCCATCCCGTACGGCCGGTTGCGTCGGCCTTCAAGCGCACAAGGACCCCGCGTTGAGATTCCTGGGGTTGAACGCGCCGGGCTTCGTTGAGTGGCAGGCGGCTTCCCACCAGATTGGTGACGAATTCTGAAGTCATGCTGTTTGCGTCTCGGAGGACATGAATAGGTATCCGCAGGGTGATCCCGGCGGGAACCCGAGAAGCATGGAGGGCGGCCGTCGTGGCCCCTGAATCTGAAGACGAATCCATCGATGTGGCGGCAGATGCCGCGTTGAACGCTGGCGACCACGGCAATGCGCGCACGACACCGGAAGAACGCACCGCTGCCTTAACGGATGGTCTCCACAAGATCCTGGAACAGGCCGTTGAATCTCCGTCGCACTGGCAGGTGCTGCTGGATGCCTCGGCAACATTGTGGCGATACTCGGGCGGCAACGTCGCCCTGCTCATGATGCAGATGGCCCAGCGCGGCGCCGAAGAACCCACCCTGGTGGCCGGCTACAAGGAGTGGGCTCGCCACGGCCGCACCGTGTCGCGAGGTGAGCATGCGCTCTGGGTGATCGCGCCCCGCACGGTCCGGGTTCAGCAGGTGACACTTCCGGACGGTACCCGGCAGCGCTTCGCAGCGGGGGATCAGTTGCCGCGCGGCGCCGTCGACGATGGAAAGAAAACCGTCATCACCGGTTGGCGCGGGCAGGCGGTCTTTGACGTCTCGCAGACGCAGGGGACACCACTGTTGGTGCCCCGTGGCGGTGCCGCCGCTGGCGTGGACGCAGGTGAACTGTGGCGATCCCTGGCGGCCGTCGCCGGCAGGCACGGGTTCGACGTCGATGTGACAGACGCCCAGTATGGGCTGGCAAGCGGCTTTACGGACTTCGCCGGACACCGGGTCCAGATTGGTGCCTGGCTGGGAATGGAAGATCGCACAGCGGTTCTTGCCCACGAGCTTGGGCATATGCTGCTCCATGGTCCGGACGACGAGATTGGCCGGCTCTACGGCAGCAGCGCGGATCACCGGGGGCTGGCCGAAATCGAGGCCGAATCCGTCGCCTACACCGTGCTCAAGGCCCACGGGATCGACCGCGGCCCGCAATCAGCCACCTATCTGGCCGGATGGGCTGACGCCGTCATTGAGGCAGAGAACGATGCGATGGCCCACGACGCCGGCAGCAAGCTACCAAGGGCCCGTGCGGCCATTGCCAAGTCAGTGTTGGGCCGCGTCACCGCTGCCAGCAAGGGAATTCTCGAAATCACCCATCCGCCGGGATTCGGCGGCAAGATCTCCGCATTAGACGTGGATCCTGCCGTGAACGCCGCAGCGTCCTACATGGGCGTGGAAGGGCCCGTGCGGTCTGTGGACGGGCCGGTAATGGCCGGGCCGTAACTGCGGCCGTACTAAATCTGTCCGGCGGGAGAGTCCCGCTGGCAACTGAAAGGACAACAGCAATGAGCACCAAGATCCCGGTTAGCATCGCGGGCAATCTCGTCGCCGATCCCGAACTGAGTATCGGGGAAAGCGGCGTGGCCCACGCTAAGCTTCGTGTCGCCGTCAACCAGCGAATCCAGGGGGCAGACGGCACTTGGCACGATGGAGAACCCGTCTTCCACAATGTGTCCGCCTTCCGCGCGTTGGCAGAGAACGCGGCGACCTCGCTGAAGAAGGGCGACCCGGTCACTGTCGCAGGGGAGCTGGAATTCCGCTCCTATGAGAAGGATGGCGAACGCCGCGAGGCGCGACGCATTGTCGCCGATACGATTGGGCCGGATCTCCGGTTTGGCACTGCGGTCTACCAGCGCATGGCCCATGCGTCAGTTGCAGGACCGAATGCTGAGGTTCAGGCAAGTCTTGAGGCTCCAGTGCTGGTGGAAGCCGCAGCGCCGGCGTACAAAATCAACTCGAAGAGCTCGGTGGTGGTGCCCCCTTTCGGGAACGCGGGACCGAATGAGTTGAGCTACTGAGGCGGCAAAGTTGGATTGAGTGGGCGCCGAGCTACCGGACGAACAGAATAATTTGGTCGCCGCCAGCCAGCCGAGCAAGGCCTATGCGAGATTGCCTCGTTGCGAGGCGTCGTACGACTCTAGTGACGCCGCACCCAGCATCGAGGGAGAGACTCCGCGAAGGAGGCTTATCAACATGCACCTGAAAGACATGGCGGCGAGACGCGGTATGTCCCTAATTTGGCAGGCGCCCAATCTTTCTCATCCAACTGCCTTTCAACCGATGGGTTGCGAGACGGCCTACACGCGCTGTTGCAATTCCCATGTATGGAAGGATTGCAGAACAACTTTCCCGCTGGGCCAGCCCTGCACGGCGGATCATGATTTCGGGGAATGGTTTCGGCGCCGGAGAGAACCGGGTCGCGCGGCTGTGCAGCAGCCAGCGGATCTGGTCCGTGTTTGCCAAGAAACGCGGCCTGACCCGCAAAGCCGGGCCGCCGGTGCACGATGACCACGTCCGTCGGGACTTCACCGCGGCCGCACCTGATTGGCTGTGGCTCACGGACATCACCGAGCACCGGACCGATGAGGGCAAGCTCTATCCGTACCATCAAGGACGTCTACTCCAACCGGATCGTGGGCTACTCCATCGATGCCCGGATGAAAGCCTCCTTGGCCGTCTCGGCCCTCCACAACGCGATAGCACTCAGGGAGCCGGCAGGAACCGTGGTGCACAGCGACCGGTTGAATACGGCCAGTTCCGCCCCAAGGCCTTCGTCAGGACGCTGAAAGGCAGCGGGCTGAAGGGATCGATGGGGCGGGTGGTGGCGTGTGCCGACAATGCCGCCATGGAATCGTTCTTCTCACTCCTGCAGAAGAACGTGCTGGATCGTTAGCCATGGTCCACGAGGGCCGATCCTCGCCTGGCCATACTGACGTGGATCGAGAAAAACTACCACCGAAAACGCCGCCAGCGGCGCCTTGGGCGGCTAACCCCGATCGAGTTTGAGACAATCAATACCGGCCTCAAGGCCGCCTAACAACACTCAACCCCGAGAGTCAACGAAATCCGGGGCAGTCCCATTCAGGCTCACTTTCCATTGAGAGCATCCATCAACAGTTGTTGCAGACAAGCTATGGCATCATCTGCACCACTGCCGAAAACCAGAACAAGCCTTGGATTAACTATGAAGCCGGGGCCCTCTGGAAGTCCATTGATGATCCATCCCGCGTTGTTCCTCTGCTCATCGATCTTGCTCGCGAGGATGTTTCAAGCCCTCTGAAGAACTTCAATCCCGCCTCGTCTCTCACCGTCCATCACGACAGTCGGTTCTGAGGACTTCACGGTTTCTCGCCGAGCCCCGTTCCGTGCACCATTTTGGTTGTCCTCCAAGTCCCCAGACCACTCGCATTGACGCTCGGCACGAATTGAAGGATGCCTCGGATTGTCGCACCAGTGGACTACGGTTGGCAGAACAATTGGCGTTAGTTTCAAGGGGGACGTATGGATTTTGCAGAAAAACTCACGGCGTTGGCAGCAAAGGTGCGGCAGCAGCGCGAAGTAATTCAGACCGAAGAGGCCACGAAGAACGCGTTTGTCATGCCTTTCATTTCCACGATTCTGGGTTACGACGTCTTCAATCCGCTGGAGGTTGTCCCGGAGTTCATAGCGGACGTAGGCCTCAAGAAGGGCGAGAAGGTCGACTACGCCATCGTCAAGGACGGCGAAATCCAGATTCTGATCGAATGCAAGAAGTCGACGGAGCCCGTAAAGATCGAACACGCTTCCCAGCTTTTTCGCTACTTCGCTGTGACCAACGCCAGGATCGCTATCCTCACCAACGGCGAGGTGTACCAGTTCTTCACTGATCTTGACGCGCCGAACAAAATGGACGCGAAACCCTTCTTGGTCCTGGACCTGAGCGACATCGACGAGTCGCTCATCCCGGAGTTGCAGAAACTGTCCAAGGACGTCTTCGACCTCGACTCCATCATCAGTGCCGCCGGGGAACTAAAGTACATTGGTGAACTCAAGAGGACTCTGGCCGCCCAGTTTCACGAGCCGGAAGACGAATGGGTCAAGTTTCTGACGGCCCGAGTGTACTCCGGGGCGTACACCCAAAAGGTGCGGGAACAATTCACTTCACTGGTGACCAAGGCGACGAAGCAGTTCCTGAACGACCAGGTCAATGAGCGCCTCAAGAAAGCTCTCGGGTCGCCCAGTTTTGCTCAAAATGATGAGCCTACTCTCGCGGCATCGGTCACCAGCGCGCCGGTCGCCGATGCCGATCTGGCGGTAGCCGACGGTATCGAGACAACGCTGGAGGAACTTGAGGGCTATCAGATCGTCCGAGCCATTGTGTGCAGCGAGGTAAAGCCCTCTCGCATTGCTCAGCGAGATTCCAAGTCCTACTTCGCGATATTGCTGGACGACAACAATCGGAAGCCGATCACGCGACTGCACTTCAACCGCACCCAGAAGTACATCGGACTCTTCGGCCCGGACAAAGAGGAAACCAGAGTGCCCATCGGCTCCCTGGAAGAGATCTACGAGCACACCGAGGCTTTGCGAGCCACCGTTTCAAGCTACTTGTAAACGCCACGACCGCATCTGTATTTTCTGCCTCAAACGGACCGAGGTACCTTGGCCGCAGAGGGCACAAAAAAGGGACCCCCCGCCCTGCTGGGGGTCCCTCGGTACTGGAACCGTGCCGGCTGCGTCAATCGAATAAACCGCAGCCGGCACGGAGGCTCTTAGGCCAGCGTCGCCTCCCGCGCCTCTGGGCTGGGAATCCTGAATAGACCGCATTGAGATGTGAAACAAAGATTTTCGGGATGCCCGGTATGTGCGCGGTCCGCCTATTTACGATTCCCGGTGATAGCAGTTGTGCGTGCCAGCGAGTCGGTTGACTTGCCCTTCCTGCATACGGCGTTCCATTGAATTGAGCCAGGTGAAAGCCCGAATTAGCTCAACGTGTCGGCAGGCGAGGCTTGGGCGTGCCTAAACGAATCTTTTTGGGTGGCGCCCATGCAAGGCAATTAGAAGCCTGAATGTAGTAAGTCGTGGGCCAAGGCGTTCCGGGCCTCAGCTGCGCTGGATCCGGGGAAATCAACAGAACTGCGCCTGGCCAGAGTGGATCGGGCAGCGCTTCGATCCAAGCGTATTGAACATGGTCGAAACGATTCCACCGGATCGTAATCCAGGATCCTGTGGGTTGGAGGGAATCGACGCTCAGTACCGTGACTTCGGCTGTAATGCGGTGCGCCAGCTTTGCCTCGTCGAAGTGAGCCCACTGTTCTTTTGCCGCTGCTGTCCAAAAACGAAGCCGGCGCAGTCGCGCCAACCATATTGCGCCGGCAGTAGTGATGGCCAGGAGGGAGGCAAACGCGGTCGCTTGCAGCAGCATGGTTGGAGGCCAGCTGGTGGCCATAGCGCCCAGAAGGTAGGTGACACACACCGAGAGGGCCACGCTAGTCAGAACCAACGCAGGTGTCGCAAGCTTCGGCTTCAGGACTGGGTTTGCATCCATGGACTACCTTCTCGACCAGTCTAGATTTGCCAGCCGACATTGATAAGCCGGTCTTCCCACATAATCGGGTCATCAGGCAACTTCGAAGCCTGCCGGTAACCGGCAGACGATAGAGCGGATTGGTCAACAAGGCGGGTGATCCTTGCCCGCTGCTCCTGTTGTTCCCAATCGTATGAGTCAGGGACTGCTCCCAGGGGGAGGGGCGAGTCATCGATACCCCATCGGTCCCTGTGGATGGCGACTCGGCGAAGGACGTTCGCCGCATGCTTTGGACGTGCATTTGAACCCAGGGTCCCAAGGAGCGTCCGTTTCCATTCGGTGTCACGCGTAATGGCGTCGCGGGCGACATTAGTCATCCGCTGCTGGATCCGGTCCTGAACCTGGCTGATCATGTCGGCCACATCAGGACGAGACGTGCGGACAGGTTCGGCCAGGGGATCAATTCCCGCGGCGGGCATCGTAGCCAGGAATTGACGGAGCCGGGAGTGGATGACAGCCGCAATGTCTCGAGCCGCCGTGTCCGTTCGAAGGGCCGCTAAGACAACACGTTGCGTGCTTGGACGGCTGACGGCAGTGGCTTGGCGCCACGCTGCCACAGCGGCTCCCCACGAATGGGACTGATTAGGTTCGGAAACTCTACGGGGAGAGTGTGCATCAAGGAACGCCGCCAGATCCTCGCCGGCTGCGATTTGTGCGAGGTAGTCGTACTCAGCACTGAGGTGCTCCAGACCGTCCGCCTTCGACTGCTCAGCGTTGAGGACTTCGTGGGCTGTTCGTTCCGCGCCTTCGGCGGCAAGGACCTCACCGAGTATCTGGCGCCAAGAGGCCTGCGAGGCAGGATCCATGTGCTCGTCGTCCGAAGGATCATTCTCGCTGACATACGCGCGGTTTCCCGCTCGTCCGCGGGTCATGCTCACGTACAGCAGCTCGCGCGTGAGCCGGCCTTGCGTCACCACGGTGTGTCCGGTGTCGACGGTGATGCCCTGCGACCGGTGGGCAGTCGTCGCATATCCCAGCTCAACTGCGGCCTCAACGTACTCCCTGCCAAGAACAATCGTGGCGCCGGTGTCCCGGCGCACCGCCGTCAGCGAGCCGTCGCGCCCGACAGTCCGGACCACGTCGAGGATGGTCCCGTTCCGGATGAAGTCACCGCTGCTGTCGGTGATGCTTCGATCATTCTGACGGGCAATGACGGTGTCGCCAGCGCCGGCCCGCGATCCGTCGCTGAGCGCGACCGAGTGTTCCGCGTCCACGGTGCCTTGGATGACGCGGTCGGCCTGGGCGCGCTGGTTGAGCATGCTGACCGTGTCATTGTCGGCCGCGATGAGAATGGACGCCTTGCCTTCTTGGAGGTCCCTTTGCCAGCTTAGGTAGGCCTCGTCGACCATAGCCACGTACGAGCCGTGGCGGATACGTTGGTGCCTGTCATAGTCAGCGACAGCCGCGAAGTCACCAGCACGGAGCTTGAGCGATGCGTCCTGCTCCCACTTCTGTTCGAACCGCCAAATGGTGCTCAGCCGCACCGTCTTGTCTTGCCGGTCTAGCCAGCCGAGCGTACCGCCGGCATCAATGGCATCCAATTGCCCGGGGTCGCCCACCAGCAGCACCTTGGCCCCGGCGTCCCGGGCCTGCTGTACCAGCGCGGACAACTGAAGGGTGGAGACCATGGAGGCCTCGTCGACGACGATGAGCTGGTTGGGATGAAAACGCCACCTGTCCTGTTCGGCCGCGAGCCGGGCGGCTTTCTGAGCGAGCCGAAGGGCCCGTGGACCGGGAGTAGCGCCGACGGTGAGCTGTTGCTCCGTGTCGAAGAACTGTGCAGCCCGATGGCCGGCTCCCTGGCCGACTGATTCGTAGAGCCACTTCGCGACGTTTTCCGTGGCCAATGCCAGCTCTAGCCCGAGGACCTCGGCGCTCGCCGCTGCCGGCGCCAGCCCGACGACGGCACCTGCCCCAAATTCTGCTTCCCAGGCTGCCTTGATCGCGCCGAGAGTGGTGGTCTTGCCGGTTCCGGCGGGACCGACGACGGCATCCAGTCGGTTGCCGCTGAGCAGCACCTGGGCCGCAGCGGAGCGCTGGTCGCTGTGCAGCTCAAGCTGACCGCGGTGTTTGTAGCCGGCGAGCGATTCCATGGTGACCGCCGCGCTTACGGCCGGGCCGCCGTCGTCGTTCCGTGCCGTCATGACGACATCCTCATTGGCGAGGGTCGTTGTGTCTGTGTAGAGCCGGGAGCCGTGGAAGTCGAAGATGCTTCGGTGTGCGAAGCGGAGATCGGGCTGCGCGTTGACGGGGACAGTATAACGGTACTCGTTGAGTGGAACGGACTGGTTTTCTGCGGCGGAGGCAACGGCATCGATCATGGTATTGCGGTCCGCCGACGAGTTGCAGCGGATGTCGGCGCAGACACGTTCGGCTTCCGCGAGGAGGTTCCACCGGTTCCAGGTGGCGCGTTTCATCGCAACGCGCTCGCGGGTCAGGGAGCCGACTGCGTCGATCCAGTTGGCCGTAAAGTCGCCGGCACGGTACGGGGCTGCGTGGGAGCGTCGCACGGTGTTCGCGAGAACGACGCTGGGCTCGAAGCCTTGGGCTGCTGCGCGGGCCCGCCACTGTGCGGAGAGCTGATGGAGTGGCGCGGCTGTTTCAGGTTTGGGGCTGCGGGTGGAAAGCGTTGCCTGCTGGCGGAGTTTTATAGTGGTTGTTGCGGTTGGCGGTGTGCCGTGGCTGGCGGTCCACTCGGCGACGAGGCGGTCTGTTTCAAGGTCGATGAAGCGGGAGCGGTTGGAGAATTCGCGGATCAGCACCTGGTCCATGCCGGTGAGTTGCTGGCTGGGGTTGTGCGTGTCCGCGGCTGGCTCCCGGATATCGGCGTCGGTGCCGAGATTCCGGTGGAGAGCGTCGAAGAGGAGACCGTTGTAGCGCTCGCTGGCAGCGACAGCGGCTTTGTAAAGCGTCCGCGAATCCAGGGTGACCCATGCACCGTCGGTGATGCGCTGGACCCGGTTGGCGATGACCAGGTGGGTGTGCAGCTGCGGATCCCCGGCACGGGACTCCCAATGGTCGAAGGCGGCAGCGATGGCGCCGCGGGTGCCGAGGTGGGCTACGCCGTTGCGGCCGGCCCGCGTGTGGATGACTGACTCTTCGAGCCAGTGCAGGGTGGCGTCGACGGCGTCGTGGTGTGTCTGGAGAATTTGGTCCTGGAGTGCCCGGGGGCTCAGAGCCCAGAGGACTGACACGGATTTGGGGACGCTGAACGTGAGGTCGAAGCCTACGACGGCGTGACGCGTTTCGGTTCGGCCTTGGCTGTTTGGGCCGACCGTGGGTTTGCCGTGCGGACGCCCCAGGGGAGTGCCGGTGTCCGGGTGGACCGTCTGGTCGAAAAGGGCCTTGGCATCGGACTCCGTGACGACGTCTCCGCTGGTCCGGCTGATGCCTTCCAGACCGGAACCCAGCCAGCGTCCCTGGGGCGTGCCCGCTCTCATGTAGTACGTGGTGGTATCTGCGGGAGTGACCGGCAGATCGTCCAACATGGTGGTCTTGAAAAGGTACTTCAGGCCCGACTGGGCTGAGAGCCGGGCGATGGACATGGTCATTGCTTCTGCGCCTCCCGGTGGCGGTTGGAGGATGTCCACCCTCGCCGGCGGAATGTGGCTTTAGTGTTGTCGTCTAGTTCAAGGCCGGTGGCCTGGGAGAGAGCCAGTAGCTTGCCGGCGAGGCGGACCAAGTCCTGGGCGTCAGCTTTGTGGGCGGTCTCGTGACGGTCGATGTCGGCGCGTAGGCTCTTGATCAGGGCTAGCTGTTCCGCGTTCTCTGCTTCCAAGTGGTCGATGTCTACGGCTTGGGATCTGAGCTGGGCATGCAGCGAATCCAGGAGTTGGCCGCTCTTCGCGAGGGCTGCCGACAAACGGGCCTCGGCGTTATGCTGGTGTTCCCCTGGACCAGATGCTTTGGCGAGTGGAACCGGCGTAGCAGCCGCGCCGGGTGCGGGCGGCGCCCCCTTTGCCCTGTGCCGCCGTCGTCGATCACGCTCTCTGTTGGCGCAGCGCGTAGAGCAGAACCGCTGCGACGCCCGTGACGGCTCGAAGCGCTCGCCGCATTCACCGCATATCTTTCCGGTCACAGTCGTTCATCAATGCTGACGCACCCTGCGACATGACTTGCCGTGAGTACGCGCTCACGGCGACTGCCTTGGATGCCAGAGGTGTGAAGTGGTTGGGCAGTTGATGGGGTACCTGTATGGGTAAGTGACGAGGGGGCTCGAGGCGCTGGCTAGGGGTTAGCGCAATGTCGAGCGATCTGTTCGGTGAATGGGGGCAGCCCTTGGCTGTGGGGAGCCATTCAGGGTCTTCGCGGCTTGTGGCAGTCAATGGTTCGGTCGAGTGACTGCGAGCTCGACGTGGCCTGTTGCGTGGACGCTAGCGGGCATTCGCTATGCCCGAGCCTTGGCAATGTCCATGATCGAAACCGCAGCGCCGACGGCGGCAGCGGGCCAGGCCTAATTGGCAAGGCTGAATGGCGACGAAGAAGCGCCGCTGGAAACTTGTCCCCGTTCATCAGCCAGTGCGGGGCCAACCGTGCTCAGGAAGTTGAGAGGCCCCGATCCCGGTACGCCGTGCCGCAATCCATGCTCCAGCCGGCAACCATTCCTGCGCCGATCATCTGGTCACTGAGCCTCGCAAGATGGTAGTTGGGGTCAGCTTCGAGGGCAAGCTGCAGGAACTGGTGGGCCTTGCTGCCTCTGCCCTCCCACCAGTTGATGAACGCGATGGCGGTCAAAGTTGGAGCCGAGTGCATCGTGGCGCTGTGTGTGTAGGCATGGACCAGCAGCTGTTCTGCCCATTCAACTCGGGACCACTGCGGCTTGCTATCCGTCTGGGCCATGAGCACTCGGTCCATGGGTTCATCGATTCCGGGGATGTCCGCCATGAGTTGGTCTCGGATCGCGGGGAACTGGAGGTTGGCGATCAGGCCGATGGTCTGCTCGTCGTCGGGGTATGTCTTCGCTTCGAGCATTTCAGTCCAGAGCGCCCGAGCCTGCTTCATCGCATCCCAGTTGCTCAGGCCGTGGATTGCTGCGAGACGCTTCTCAACGGCGTCCACGGTCTGGGAATCCTTGAGGGATGGTGGCAGGGTAATGCAGTTGGTTGGTTCTATGGAGCTGCCGCGGTAGACGAATTCGGCATTGATTTGGCTGGATTGGGTGGCACTCAAGGGGAGCCTCGTGGAGTCCTTGGGATCGCCGTCGTACGCTGAAACTGTTAGGTCCCCGACCAGAAGCCCGTCGCGTATGGACATTCCGCGCTCGGCGAGGGCGCCCGTCAGTGCAGCAATGGTTGAGTCGTGGGGCCTCGTCTCGCCCCTCCGGGTTTCCGAGGTGTAGACGGCGAAGAGCACACTCGCTGCTTTCGCATCGTGCGCCAAGTAGTTGGTGACCATGCGTGCGTAGCCGATTTCGGTACCCGGCTTCGGCAGGTCGACCCGGAGTGTGGCCCCGACGCGGTTGTCGGCCAAGGTGATGCAGACCAGGCTTTCTCGGGGCCAGAAGCCCAGGGTGTGTCCGATGAAGCTGAGGACGTCAGCAGGGGTCTTGATGGTGAGCGGTTCCATATTCCTTCTCCTTCAGCTACCGGTCGATACGGAATGTGTTTGTCAAAATCTTGGGGTGGGATCGACGCCGCGTCCTTGGTTGCACGGAGGACCCGCTGGGGCATGAGAATGACAAACAGCAAGGATTCTTCCAGTCATTCATGGGGCGGTTTGGGCCGTGCAGCATGACCTAGCCACGTGCGAAGTCTGCGGGAAACTACTCCGCGCTGGAGTTCTTTTCGAGGGCGAGTTCAGCTCGTTCGACGACGGATCGGTCGCGGATGCTGAGGCGCATGGTGAGTTTTGGACTGGCCATTTGGCAGTCGCGAATTTCCACGAGGCGCCGGTGTAGTTGTGTTTCGGGGTGCCGGGCGAGGACCACGAGGCCGCTGGCCTGGCGCTTCTCGAGGATCAACTGGTCCCGGCCGGAAGTTGCGCGGGTCCAGACGGGCCCGATCTGCAGGAGAAGCAGTCGTACACGGATCTCGAAGGCGCCGTGCTTGAAATGAACGGCCACGCGGGGGAGGAGTAACCCCGCGCTGACCAGGAGAACTGCCAAAGTTTCGCCTACCCAATAGAACGTTGTAAGGGCGATGGCCGTAACGCTTTCCGGGCCATCGACGCTGATCACGTATCCGTAGAGGAGCCGATCAAGCAAAACCATGGTGAAGAGCAAACAGCCCGCAGCAATCAGCGTGAAGGCGAATCTGAAGGCCGGTGTCTGCATATTGGGAACATTGTTGCGGCACACCCGAGCGATATCGATGCACACACCGATGATGAATCCCGAACCGATAACCAGGAAGACCGCCATGCCAGGCTGATCACCGTAACTCAGGGGCAAATTAGGATCGGTTGTGTCGACGCGGCTCGTCAGAAAACCTGTCGCAACTGCAACGCAGGCGATTCCCACAGCCGATCGTCCAAAAATGAGTTGCCGCCTTCGAACTTCAACATTCGCGACGGCGGCCAGCAAGATCGCTGTCCGAAACTGCCAAAATCCAAGGAGTAGGGACAGCAACGTCACCAAGCCGACTCTGTTTCGGCCACCGAGCAGCGGGTCAACGGCGAAATAGACAGCCGGGATGTAGAGGGTGCACGCGATGGCAGCCAGAATAGTTGCCCGAAACACGCTGCCGCGGTGGGGATCGAAGGCGGCCGGCAGCCGGAGGATGGTCAACATCCAGAGGGTGGCTGCGGGGACGAATTCCATCAGCCGAACACTTTGCGGAAGTCCAGAGGCTCGGGCCGGGTGCCGACGTTGCTGTTGATAATTCGTGTGGCAAGTCGGTCCGCGAGAGTTTCGGCGGTGAGCTCGGCGGCGTCGCTATAACTGCTACGGGCAAGGGCACGCTGTACGTGTTCAACCTCGAGATCAGGTACGAACTTGGTCAGCAGTTCGCCGTCCCGGCAGTCGAGATCATGGCCGAGGATCATATGGCTAAATTCGTGGAGAATGATCTGCTGGCGGTGCCAGGCAGACTGGGCTGGAGCATGGAGGATGACGTCGCGGTCATCGCAGATGAGCCACAGACCGCAGAGCTCTGAGCCGGACAGGCCCGGCACTTCGGCGATTGTGATGCTCCTGGCGCGTTGAACTTCAAGCTTCTCGTGGATGAATTCGAGCGTGGTGTCGCCCGGCAAGCCGAACCTCTGTTCGGCTTTGCGCGCTAATCTGCGGGCTTCACGGGCGTTCATGGCTGGCGGTGGGGGACACGGGAACGTTGATCGGACCAATCTGGTCCAGGGAATACCCGTTGGGGTACAGGGAGGAACCCGCCTTACCGGGCGTGAAATGAGGCTCTGTTTTAAGCGGCCGAAGGCGGTGGACGACGTTGCGGATCTTAAGTCCCATTTGGAGGGCGGCGCGGACAGTTCGGGTTGTGCGGGGGAGGCCGAGCGCGGAGGTGAGCCTGTCGTCGTCGAGCATTGTGCTGATGAGCTGCTTCGCGAGCGGGCGGAAGGGAGCCGGCAGGCGGCTCTGGAATACCTGGACTGTGGTCTCCATCAAATGCTGACCTTCGCTCGACGGGGCCACTCGCTTGGCCTCATAGGTGTCGAAGACTTGTTCGGCTTGAGCGTAGGTGGCTGGCATAGCGGTGATCTGCAGCCGTGCCCCGAGCTCGGAGAAAAAACGGGAAGCTGCCTTGAGCTCGGCAGGGGTTGGCTGGCGCCAGGCGTTGGCCTGGATCCACCGGACGGGAACCACCAGCAGCGTGAGAAGAACGTAGAGGAAGTCGCTTCGGCTGCCGGGAACATTGCGGTGTACGCGGTTGAGGAGGGCCACCATTTCCTGCCCTCGGCTGCTATCGAGCCCACTGGCGATGAGCTCATAGATGACTATGGCGGTATCGTACGAGCGCTTCATGGGGCGTTGCGTGATTTCGCCGTTCCGGTAGAGCATGGTGGCGATGCTGGGGATGGCGAAATTGCGGTAGTAGGAGAGGAAGAATCCGAGTTCAAGATCCGTGGCCAGGTCGAAGAGCGCCATCTGGCGGAAGGTGGCCTCCCAGTCGTTGGGGACGGCGTCCTGCTGGGTTCGCAGGCTCGCGGCGAGAGTGGGATGAATCTCCATGGTTCCCCCGTTCGCCGCGGATTCGAATTCTGCGACTGCAGGACCCGGTGCCTCGATGAGATGAATTAATCCATGCTAAGACGCTGCGCAGCTCGGTGACTACACGATTCGTAGACGGGTCTACGATGTACGTTCTGGCATTTGCTCGGATAGCGTCCTGATCAGGCCTTTCTCTCCTTGGCGCATCAAAAGTTTATGAGCCGCCGCGAAGAGCGGCGCTGCTATTGGTGACATCAGGTTCATCCAGCGCTGGGTTGGCCGGACCCGCCAACTGATATCCATGCGGCTGCGACCGGCCCCTTCTGGGCTGACCGTGACACGGCCGATGCCTTCAAGATGGCCGCCGGCGTCAAAGTGGATGTCCGTCGGTGGGTCGACGCTTGTGGGGTGGATCGTAATGGTGAGGGTGTAGCCAAGGAACGCCTTGAAGTTGAGCTGAGCGGTGGTGGCCTTGAGGACGTCTTCTTGGGAACTACTCTTCGATTCCGTGCGCGTAAGCGGTGCCGCGAAGCTGCAGCCCGGCCACCAATTAGGCCAGCTCATGTCGACGTCTGCGATGATCGCCCAAACTTGCTCCGGTGGTGCCGGGAGATGCCAGGTCGAGTTGAGATCGAAGAGGTGCGGGACCATGGGGCCATTGTGGCATTGATGATGGGTGCGGGGCACCTTAAATCGGCCAACACACGTCCGTCTACACGAGGTCAATCATCTGATTTGCGACGGTGCTGCTGAACGGGGACTTCACCGCGATGGACTTGGTGCTCACCACCTTGAGGGTGGCGCCCTGGCGCCGACCCCAGGGCCTAGCTATGCCCAGTTGAAAGAGGTCTTGACAGGCCAACTACTTAGATAGACAATCTAGTCATGAATGTTCCTGCCCCTG
>NZ_JASBRC010000020.1:0-28612 GCF_029960715.1 Arthrobacter sp. AL05 | reverse complement strand
ATCATGAGTGACAGGGCGAGAAAGTCATACCGGGTCCAGCGACCAAATCCCCGGCTTTCGGGGACTCAATAAATGTAACGGGGCGGGAGATGAGGTAGCCCTGGGCGGTGTCGCAGCCTAGCTCTTGCAGGATGGTCAGTTGGGTTTGTCGTTCGACACCCTCGGCAGTGGTGGTGAGGCCCAGGGCTTTGGCCGGGGCGATAACACCGGAGACGAGGATGGCAGAGGTGGGGTCGGAGTCGATGGTGTCGATGAAGGATTTGTCGAGCTTGAGCCCGGTGAGGGGAAGGTCGCGCAGCATGGCCAGGGACGAATACGCCGTCCCGTAGTCATCGAGGGCGACGCCGACGCCGGCGGCGATAAGTTCGCGTAGCTGTGCAGCGGCGGATCGGAGGTCCGCGATAGGGGACACCCTGGCGGAGCTGGCCGGCAAGCTCGGCATCGACGCCGCAGGGCTCAAGGAAACAGTGGCCGAATTCAACCCCGCCGCGGAACGCGGAGAGGACCCGGCGTACGGCCGCGGCTCCACTCTCTACAACCACTTCCGCGGCGACATGGAACACAAACCGACCCCCAACCTTGCCCCGGTCGGCAACGGCCCCTACTATGCCGCCAAGATCCAGATGGGCGATCTGGGCACCTTCGCAGGCATCGGCGTTAACGAACGCTCCGAAGTAACAACCGAAGAGGGAACCGCTATTCCCGGCCTCATCGCCGTCGGCGCCGCCGCCGTCAGCGTCTTCGGGGGCGGCTACCCGGGATATGGCTCCCACATCGGCCCCGCCCGGGTATTCGGCTGCCGGGCCGGAGGGGACATCACCAAGCTCGCAGCCGGCCGCGGCGTACCGCGAGTGGCCGGCGTCTGAGCCCCTACCGGTCCTGACAGGACGCCCAGCCGAAGATCCGAAGGAGTAAGGAAACAGGATGCTCATAGCCCGCAAACTTGCCGATGCCGGTGCCGCGCCGGCATTCCCGAGGTCAAGACACCGCTACACGAGCTCGACATGTCGAATTGGCAACGCGTCATCGACGTCGACCTCACGGGTGTTGTCATCTGCAACAAATGGGCTGTCGCACTGCGCCGACCGGAGGAGATCGCGAATGTCGTTCTGTTCCTGTCCAGTGACGCCTCCTCCGCACTGACTGGATCCGTTATCAACGCCGACGGCGGATACACGTCCATCTGAAATCCAATCCACCAAGGCCTTCCTTAGGGGTGAGGCGAACATGCGGAAAATCTGGCCGGCCGCTAACGTCAAGGTCTACGGCGGCGGTGTCACCGAAGACGGGTTTCTCCGCGTCTGCAGGACCCGCATCAGTCAATCCGTCACGGCAGGGCCTCAGGGCGCGCGAAAACTGTGCGACGACTTGATAGATGCCGAGAGGTCCGAGCGGAAGAAGGCCAACACCTCCGCGGCACGAGCCGCGTTGTTGGAGGATGCCGCGACAGCAGCCGCGAAGACCGTGATAATCGCGCAGTCGGCCGGGAGAACGCCGAGGATGCACACGCCGGGTTGCCCGACCAGTTCGCTGAGCTGCTGCAGGCCGAGATCGACCTCTCCCTCGGCGAGCAGGCGCGCCACGGGTACGCCTGGACGGGCCTGCACAAGCCGGTCGCTGACCTCATCGGTCATGCCCCAGCGGTCGATCATTCGCAATAGCTCGGTGCCGCTCGGTCCGGTGGAATATCCGATGCGGGATGCCGCGCGCAGGGCGCCGCGAAGCTCGTCGGCATTCGCAAAGGCCGTGCCTTCGGAACATGTGGCTACATCGGCGCTGCGTGCGGCCACGCCTACGGCGACCTCCGACAGTACGATCGGGGCGATGGATGCCGGATCCACTTGCCCCTCGGCAGCGAGGCGTTGCAGAGCGTCCTCAGCGAGGAACACAAGGTCGAACGGCTCGCCGGCGGCCACCCGCTGGGCGGCGTCCACTCCGCCTACGGATTCAATCTGCAGAAGCGGTAGCCCGGCCCCGGCGGCAGCTTCAGCGAGGTCGGCGAGAACGTGGCGGGTGGCCATCGACGAGATCGCCCTCATGCGGCATCCTCGAAAGTCTCGGCGTCTACTTCGGCAGCAGATGCTGGCGCATATCGCGCGCCAGAGACGGTGGCCGTGCCAATCAGCTCGCCGGCCCGCGTCAGCAGCGCTCCGTCGACAGAGATGTCGGCCGCCGCCATGTTCTTACGCAGGTGCGCGACGCTCGTTGTTCCCGGGATCGGCAGAACGTGATCGCCGCGGGAGAGCAGCCAGACCAGCGCGAGCTGTGCTGGGGTGCAACCGGCCTCCGCAGCCAGCTCGCGCCAAGAGGCCAGCAGCGTCGCATTCGCACCCCAGTGCTCGGGCTGGAAGCGCGGCATGCTGCGGCGGATGTCGTTTGGGGCCAGCTTACCTGGGTCCTTGACCGCATCGGCGAGGAAACCCCTTGCGACCGGCGAAAACGCAACCAGGGTCACGCCGTCCTCGCGAGTGGCGTCGAGCATGCCAAGCTCGGCATTGCGACTCCACAGCGAGTACTCGTTCTGCACGGCCGCGATTGGGGTGATTGACTGCGCCTCGCGCAGTCGCGCGACCGACACCTCGGACAGACCGACTGCGCCGATCTTGCCCGCGGCGACCATCTCGGCCAGCGCGCCGACGCTGTCGCCGATCGGCACGTTCTTGTCCCACCGGTGAAGGTAGTACAGGTCGATGTAATCGACGCCAAGGCGGCTCAACGAAGCATCGACCTGTGCGCGCAGCGTATCGGGGCGTCCATCGATGACTTTCACGCCGTCAACGGACGCCATCCCGCACTTACTCGCCAGGAAGACCTCGTCGCGGCGCCCCGCGATCGCGGCACCTACAAGCTCTTCGTTGCGGCCGCCGCCGTACAGTGTTGCCGTGTCGAGCATCCCGACACCTTCATCGAGAGCTGCGCGCAGCAACGCCAGCCCCTCGTCACGCGACGGGGGGACGCCGTACGCGTGGCTCAGCGACATACAGCCCAGACCGGTGGGGGGTAGCCTCACGCCAGCTGCTTCTCAAGCGCGCCGAGCACGCGGTAGCAGTCGATGACCTGGCGGATCGACGAGTTCGGCTCGCGCCCCTCGCGGATCGCGCTGACGAACTCGCGGTCCTGCAGCTCGATGCCGTTCATGCTCACCGCCACCTTCGAGACGTCGATCTGCTCGTCGCGGCCGTTGAAGAGGTCATCGTAGCGCGCGATGTACGTCTCGGTGTCGCCGATGTAGCGGAAGAACGTGCCGAACGGGCCGTTGTTGTTGAACGAGAGGGACAGGGTGCAGATTGCCCCGGTCTCGCTCTTGAGCTGGATCGACATGTCCATCGCGATGCCCAGATCCGGGTTGATGGGGCCCTGGATTGCGTTCGCCTGCACGATCTTGCCCGCCTGGTAGGCGAACAGGTCGACAGTGTGCGCGGCGTGGTGCCACAGTAGGTGGTCGGTCCAGGAGCGCGGCTCGCCCTTGGCATTCGTGTTCGTGCGGCGGAAGAAGTACGTCTGCACGTCCATCTGCTGCACGTTGAACGAGCCCTCGGCGATCCGGTTGTGCACGAGCTGGTGCGAGGGGTTGAACCGCCGCGTGTGGCCCACCATGGCGACGCGGTCGGACGCCTCGGCCGCTGCGAGCGTCGCCTCGGCGTCCGCGAGCGAGTCGGCGAGCGGGATCTCGACCTGCACGTGCTTGCCGGCCTTGAGGACCTCCTGCATCTGCGAGGCGTGCAGACCCGTGGGCGTGGCGAGGATGACGGCATCGACGTCGTCGCGCTCGAGCACGGCGTCGAGCCCGACGACGGCGTTGGCGACGCCGTACTTCGCGGCGACTGCCTGGGTCGGTTCGAGCCGCGTGCCGCTGACGACGGTCACCTCGGCATCGGGGACGTTCATCAGGCCGTCGAGATGTTTCATGCCGAAGGCGCCTGCGGCGCCGACGACGGCCACACGGATCTTGTCAGTCATGGGGGCTCCTTTGTTGCGGATGCGGGATGCGGTCAGTCGGTCGGGTTCGTGAGAACAAGGTGGCCGACGGCGGTGTTCGACGCCGGCACGTGGTAGAACCGGTGGTCAACAGAAGGCGCCTCGCCGCCGAACTGGTCGTCCATCGCGCCGCGCGCGATCAGCCAATCGACGAGCTCGATGCCTTCGGAGCCCGCCTCATCGACGTACTCCATATGATCCCACTCGGTCAGGCCCAGCGGGTCGGCGATGAGGTGGTCGAGGAACGCGTTGTCCCACTCCTCGTTGATGAGGCCGGCACGCGGACCCTGGAGCTGGTGGCTCATGCCGCCGGTGCCCCAGATCTGCACGTTGAGCTCCGGGCCGTCCCACTTGTCGAGGGCGCGGCGAAGGGCCTTGCCGAGCTCGTAGCAGCGGCGGCCGGAAGGCACCGGATACTGCACCACGTTGACGGCCAGCGGGATGACCTTGCATGGCCACTCCTCGACGTCGCCGAAGACGAGCGAGAGCGGCACGGTGAGCCCGTGGTCCACGACCATCTCGTTGACGAGGGTGAGGTCGAAGTCGTCCTGGATGACCGACTGCGCGATGTGCGCGGCGAACTCCGGGTAGCCCTTCACATCGGGCACAGGGCGGGGGCCGTAGCCCTCGTCCGCGACCGGGTACTCTGCCCCGGTGCCGAGCACGAAGGTGGGGATGATCGACGAGTCGAAGGCCGTGGCGTGGTCGTTGTAGACGAGGATGACGACGTCGGGCGTATTCTCCTTGGCCCACCTGCGGGTCCACTCGTACCCGGAGAACACCTTCTTCCAGTACGGCTCCTCGGTTTTGCCGAGGTCCATCGCGGCACCGATCGCCGGGACATGCGAGGTGAACAGCGCCGACGTGTACTTCGCCGGGGCGTTCTCGCGCATGGTCTCGGACTTCTCGCGCCGCGCCGGCGGGACCCAGCCGTCGAGGTCCTTGAGGCGGTTGCCCTCGGGGTGGCGTCCGCCGCCGATCATCATGTCGCGGTAGGCGGCCTCGGACATGCCAGTCATGGAGCCGGCCATCTGCTGGAAACTCAGGCCGTGCGTGGCGCCGATCTTGCTCAGGAAGTAGATGTTGCCGCCCTCGGCCATCATGGCGTTGAGGTCCATATCCAGCACAGCCTGGCGCTGCTTGGGCGAAAGGGGCCACTCATCGAGGTACGCCTCGCGGTCGGCCAGGTAGCGCTTGCGGTTCTCGGGCTTCATCAGCGACATCGAGAACTGGTTGAGGTGGTATCCCTTGCGGGCCATCTCCGCGTCGAAGATGATCGTGCCGGGAACGTCCTTGTACGGCTTGTCGAGTGCCATGTCATGCTCCTTCGGGCCAGTAGAGGCGGCGCGGGTTGTCCACGAGCAGCTTCTGCTGGAGCTCGGGCGTCGTCGCGATCTGTGGGATGTAGTCGACCAGCAGCCCGTCGTCGGGCATGTGGTCCTTGAGGTTGGGGTGGGGCCAATCGGTTCCCCACAGCACGCGGTCGGGGAACTCCTCGACCACGCGTCGGGCGAACGGCACCACGTCGGTGTAGGCGTGCTGTTCGCCGTCGAGAGCGTGCGGGCCGGTGACGGACAGGCGCTCTGGGCAGGAGACCTTGGTCCACACATTGGTGTTCTCGCGCATGAAGCGCAGGAACAGTGCGAACTCAGGGCCGTCCGGGTCCTTGGACACGTCGGGCCGGCCCATATGGTCGATGACGACGTCGGTCGGGATCGCGGAGAAGAAGTCGTAGAGCTCCGGCAGGTCCGCGGCCTCGAAGTAGATGACCACGTGCCAGCCGAGCGGCGCGATCTTCGCGACTATCTCCTCGAGCGAGTCGGTGGGCACCCGGTCGACGAGGCGCTTGACGAAGTTGAACCGGATCCCGCGGACGCCGGCCGCGTGCAGCTCGGCCAGCTGCTCCTCGGTCACGTCGCGGCGGACCGTGGCGACGCCGCGGGCGCGGCCGCCGCTGTGCTGCAGCGCATCGACCAGTGCCCGGTTGTCGGCGCCGTGGCAGGTCGCCTGGACGATCACGTTGCGGTCGAAGCCGAGGTGGTCGCGCAGCGCGAAGAGCTGCTCCGCCGAGGCATCGCACGGGGTGTACTTCCGCTCGGGGGCGTAAGGGAACCGCTCGCCGGGCCCGAACACATGGCAGTGCGCATCGACTGCGTCGGCCGGCAGGCGGAACGTGGGCTTGGTGGGGCCGTCGTACCAGTCGAGCCAGCCTGCGGACTTCTCGAAGCCTCCCGTGGTGTCTCCGTGCGCCATGGTCACTTCTCCACGTACTCGAGGCCGGCGGCGGCGAGCGGCTCTCGCATGCCGTAGACATCCAGGCCCAAGACGCCCTCACGGAACTTCACGCGTTTGGCTTCCTCGTTATCCTCGCGCTTCTGGCTGGCGTCTGCCACCGCTCCGACAAGCTCGCGCGGGACAACCACGACGCCGTCGACGTCGGCCACGACCACGTCGCCAGGGTTCACCACGGCGTTCGCGACCACTACGGGGATGTTCACCGATCCGAGGGTGGCCTTGACCGTGCCCTTGGCGTTGACAGCGCGGGAGAACACCGGGAAATCCATCTTCTCCAGATCGGCGACGTCGCGGACACCACCGTCGATCACCAAGCCCTTGCAGCCGCGGGCGGTCAGCGAGGTGGCGAGCAGCTCACCGAAGAAGCCGTCTTCGCTTTCGGTGGTGCAGCCGGCGACGATCACATCGCCTTCCTGCACCTGCTCGGCGGCGACGTGGAACATCCAGTTGTCACCAGGCTGTAGCAGCACGGTCACTGCCGGACCACAGAGCTTAGCGCCGGTGTAGGCCGGCCTGATGTAGGGGCGCAGGAGCCCGACTCGCCCCATCGCCTCGTGGATAGTGGCGACGCCGAACTGCGAAAGCCGTTTGACGTCCGTGGGATCCGGACGTTCGATGTTGGTGCGGACGATGCCGAGGTTGTTCAGTCGCAATTGATGGTCCTCTCAGAGACCGCGCGCAGTAAGGGCGCGGTCAAGCCTTGGGTAGACACGGCGGGCGTTGGCTTCGAACACCTGCGCGCGCTGCGCGTCGCTCAGGTTCGTGGTGGCGTCGACGTACCGCTTGGTGTCGTCGAAGTAGTGTCCGCTGCGCGGGTCGACGTCGCGCACGGCGCCGATCATCTCGCTCGCGAAGAGGATGTTCTCGGTCGGGACGACCTTGGTGAGAAGGTCGATGCCCGGCTGGTGATACACGCAGGTGTCGAAGAACACGTTGTTCAGCAGGTGCTCCTCGATTACAGGCTTGCCCAGCGCCATTGCGAGCCCACGGAAGCGCCCCCAGTGGTAGGGAACGGCGCCGCCGCCGTGAGGGATTACGAGCTTCAACTCGGGGAAGTCGCGGAACAGATCGCCCTGGAGTAATTGCATGAACGCGGTGGTGTCGGCGTTGAGGTAGTGCGCTCCGGTCGTGTGGAAGGCCGGGTTGCACGACGTGCTGACGTGCACCATCGCCGGGATCTCGTATTCGACGAGTTTCTCGTATATCGGGTACCACGAGCGATCGGTCAGCGGCGGGGACGTCCAGTTGCCGCCGGACGGGTCGGGGTTGAGGTTCACGGTGACGGCGCCGAGTTCCTCGACGGCACGAGTAAGCTCGGCAACGCTCGTCGCGGGATCCGTACCGGGGGACTGGGGGAGCATCGCCCCCATTAGGAAGCGTTCGGGGTAAAGCTCGCTGACGCGGGCGCACAGGTCGTTGCAGATCCGGGCCCAGGTCTCGCTCACAGCGAGGTCTCCGATGTGGTGCGCCATAAACGAGGCACGAGGGCTGAATACAGTAACGTCGCTGCCGCGCTCGTTCATGAGCTTGAGCTGGTTGGCCTCGATGGTCTCACGGATGTCGTCATCGCTGATGCGCAGGGTCGCAGGGTCAGGAGCGTCCGCGCGTCCTTCAGAGAATGCGATCTGCAGATCACGCCAGGCTCCGAGCTGTGTTGGAGCTGTGGTGTAGTGGCCGTGGATGTCGATAATCACGCGTGTCGTCCTTGTCACTGAGTGTAAGCGGTGCGAAGCAGCTGCACTTCGTTGGATCAGTGCTGCCCCAAACTGACTCTAGGGGTGTTTGCCACTGCGGTCCAATAGATATGCAGAGACAGATCCATAGATAAGATCTATGGCATGACGTTCACCGACCTCAACCAGCTCCGGACATTCGTCACGCTCTACGAGCTGCGCAGCGTCACGGGCGCCGCCAGGCGACTGCACGTGACACAGCCCACGGTCAGCTATTCCCTGAAGCGGCTCAGGGAGCGGTTCGGCGACGAGCTGTTCCGTCGCGAGGGGAACGACATGGTGCCGACCGCGAAGGCGACGCAACTGTTTGGGCCCCTACACAACGCCTTGGCACAAATAGACGCGACCGTCATGGGAGCGGACGTGTTCGAACCGACCGGATTCAGCGGCGAACTCGTCCTCGGACTCACCTCGATCGGCGAGCAGACGTTCCTCCCACCGATCATGACCGCCCTCGGGCGGGTCGGCGCCGATCCGCGAATACAGGTGGAACGGCTCGATTCGGACGAGGTCGAGAGCGGGCTAATCCGCGGCACCATCGATCTGGCATTAACCGTGTCGCGGATCGCCACACCGCGGCTGTGGAGGACGCACGTGCGTTCGGTCGAATACGTGGCTCTGTCGTCCGGGTTGCATCCACTGCCCGCGACCGGGCCTGACATGTTCGAGGGGAGACGCTTTGTGCGGGTCTCCGCCCGTGGCGGGCACGTCTATCCTTTGCAGGCGCTGACCGAACACGACTTGATGTCCCAGGTCGTGCTGACCATGGAGGAATACGGCACCGTGCCCGCCGTGCTCGAGGCGACGGATCTGGTCGTCCTGCTGCCTCGACATGTAGCGGGGGTGTTCTGCGGCTGGTTCCCCCGCCTTCGCATCGCCGAGCTGCCCTGGCCCGGGCAGAGCACACCAGTGGAGTTGTACACGCGGCGCGAGGCCAGCCTCTCGCAGGCGCAGCGATGGTTCCGCTCGCTGGTGCTTGATGCGGTTGCGGCGGATGAATACAAGTCGTAGTCATGAGCGTCTGCGGGCGTCTCAAAATCGGACAGGCCGCTCACGCTGCACCGGCGTGACTGAAGAGGTCGGTGGGGACGGTGGGACCCGGCGCCGCCAGTCGACCTCGAGATTGTCTGGCAGCATGACGAGGTTCTTGTAATGAAGGCAGCCGTCATTCACGGCACTGGGAGAAGGCCCGACCACGTCCTGCAGGGTGCTACCACCCGCTCTTGAGAATCGGCTGGATCGTAGGCCACCTCACCGACGCGGCACAGGCAGGCTGCCCATCGCCGGCAGGCCCAAGCGGAGCGCTAGCGTTTTGTCCTGTTCCAGCTGGCCTTACCCGGAGCGAACGGGCTACGCACATGGATCGACCATGACGAGTGCGGGTGGATCGTCAGAATCGCGTGCTCCCACCAGGCGCGGGCTTCGTTAGAGAGCTCCGGTAGAACCGCATCCTTGTCGGCGTCGTCCTCCGGACGGGGACGCAGCGCCTTCCAAACCAGCTGCACCTCGGGCGCCCCGGTCGGAATGCCGTCGACGTCGATCACTGCACGATCCCACGGCAGCTGCAGTCGGGGATCTCGTCGATAAACCCAGACGCTATCCGTGCCGTCCTCGACGTTGACCTGCAGTACCCATGCGCCCGTTGCGTCATTATGGATGCGGATCGGCTGCAGGTCGGCATCCATATCAGCCTCTGCCCAAGGGAGAACGCCGTCGCCTGACGGAGCCCACGCGCTAAACGGCGCCGGCAAGTCCTGCACCACTTGGGGCAGGTCGGCGATCGTCGTGCTGACATCGATATTGTCGTGCTCGCGAGTGTTAGTGCCGAGCCAGTGGTCGAGCGCCACCCCTCCGGACAACCACCAACGCGCCGATGACGGCCCGAGCAGCTCCGCCACGACTCGCAGGGACAGGGGTTCCCAGTGCGTCGTGAGGGTGGGTGTGGATGAGGCCATGGCTCAAGGTTACCCGTGGGCGGCGGTGGTTTGTCGACATCAGGAACGCCCGACGGCGGGAGTGTCCCGCCGTCGGGCGTTCCTGGGGCTAATAGGGAAACCAGGCGCTTGGTATCAGAGCGCGGGGAGGCTGCCCTCCAGACTAGCCGCGGCCTGGGCTGTGGCGGCCGCGTGGCGGGCCGCCTGCCAGCCGAAGGTCATGCCGGCGCCGACCTGCACGCCTGCGCCGGGGTATTCCGAGCCCATGACCGACGCGGCGTCGTTTCCAGCGGCATAGAGTCCGGCCACCGGTTTGCCCTGGGTATCAAGTGCCTGCCCGTTTCCGTCGGTGAGCACCCCGTAGGCGGTGGCCAGCGGTGTGGGCACGACGGCCATCGCATAAAAGGGCGCCTTCAGCAGCGGCCCGATGTTCGGGTTCGGCCCATGGTCCGGGTCCCCGGCCACCTGACCGAAGAGCAGCTCGCCCTTGTGGAAGTCCTCATCCACGCCGGTGGCGGCAAACCCGTTGTAGCGCTGCACGGTCGACTCCAAGCCCGCGGCGTCCACGCCGATCTGCGCCGCTAAGCCGGTGAAGGTCTCTGCCTCGTAGAGATAACCGTCCTTGATGTAGCGCCGCAGTGCCGCACGCGGCAGGTGGGGCATCGTGATCATGCCCAGCCCGTACTTTGCCAAGGTCCGCGAGTCCACGACCAGCCAGGCCGGCACCGCGGCGGCGTCCGGGGAAGCGAACATGGCCCGCACGAAACGGTGGTAGGAACAGGATTCGTCCACGAAGCGCAAGCCGTTAGAGTCCACGGCGATCACGCCGGGACGGGCACGGTCCCAGATGTGCGGGAAGACCACGCGAGAACCGTCCCTTCGTCGTCCGATGGAGCTGGGGAACCACAGTGCGTTTTCCCCGTTATCCCTGGCCAGCGTGGCACCGGCCTCCCTGGCCAGGGACAGCGTGTCTCCGGTGGACCCTTCCCCGGCCCGCGAGTAGAGCGGCGTGGGGGAAGGCAGCAACTTCTTTCGCATTTCAGCGTTTTGGGCGAAGCCGCCGGCGGCAAGCACCACGCCTTGGCGGGAACGGACGCGCAGGCGCCTGCCGTTCTGCGCAACCACCGCACCGACAACACGGTCCCCGTCCTTAAGTAGTTCGGTGGTTTGCGCACCGAAGAGGAATTCCACCCCCCGCTTGCGCGATTCGTGGAACATTCGGGCCACAAGCCCGTTGCCCATCACCAGGCGCGTGCCTCGCGGACGGGTGAGCCGGTCAAGTGCCCACCGCAGGCCGAGTTGTGCAGCCAGAGCCACGGCCTTGCCACGCTCAGCCAGCGAGCCGTTGTAGAGCTTGAGCAAGGCGGACACCTCCGCGCGGCGCAACATCAGGGTCCCGCCCAGAAGAGCGAACTCGGGTACCGGCGGACGGACACGGCCGAAGTCGGCCTTGTCCAACAGGCGCCCGTCGAAGGGGTCAGGTTCCAATGCGCGTCCGGTCTTACCAGTCTCGGGAAGTTCGGAGTGGTAGTCGACCACGGCAGGGGAGCGACGGAAGGTGACGCCAAGGTCATGCATCGCGTCCAGCATCTTCGGCGCGGCGTCCAGATAGGCGAGCCAGCCTTCACGCGGGGCCTTGCCGCTCACCACGGCATCCAGATAGCGAGCGGCGCGGTCGTAATCGTCCAGGATTCCGTCTTCACGCTGGAATCGGTTGTTGGGCACCCAACAAGTCCCGGCCGAGTACGCGGTGGTTCCCCCGAGGAATTCGGTTTTTTCCAAGACCAGGACTTCCGAGCCCTGGGCGGCGGCGGTCAACGCCGCTGAAAGCCCCGCCGCTCCGGTACCGAGCACCAGAAGGTCCACTTCCTGATCCCATTTGTCCGACAGGGGCGTTTTCATGTTTCTCCTTCGCGCACATCTGTGTGCGTCGCGTGCTGTATGTCCTCCTCATTATGGGCGCCATACAATGTAGCGTCTATGACTAATTAGGTTACTGATTATGTGCAAAACAAGAATAGTCCGAGTCTGACGCGCTGGACCGACATGCCGCCGTCATACCGGGACGAGGAACCTGGCGCCGAGGTTTTGCCAGCTTCTTGATGGTCTGGCTCAGTGGGGACTGTGCCATGCGCAGGCGGCTGGCGGCCCCGCCGAAGTGGAGCTCCTCCGCGACGGCCAGAAATGCCTCGATTTACGCAAGCTCCCTGTGCTGGTCCGGTGGGGTAATCCCTGAAAGCCAAGCCCCCTGTCGGTGCGATGTTCAGGTAAAGGGTACATTCTGAAGACATGACAGAGATCCGTTGGCTTGAAGCGTTCGTTGCGGTGGCCGAAGAACTGCACTTCGGCCGTGCTGCTCAGCGCCTGCACACTTCACAGTCCCCGCTGAGCCAGACGATCCGGAAGCTTGAGGCTGATTTGGGGACGCGCGTTTTTGAGCGCAACACCCGAAGCGTGGCCTTAACGCCGGCGGGGTATGCCCTCCTGCCGCGCGCGTACCGTGTGTTGCGCGAGATGCGGCTGGCCCGGGAGGCGGCCCAGGCCGAGGTTGAGGGCGTCCGGGGCAACATCAGAATCGGATTCTCCGGAGCTGTGAACCATCTGACCCTCCCGCCGCTGACCCGTGCCGTGCGCCGGCGTCACCCCGACATCAAAATGGACCTCACGAGCCGTGTGCGCACGGCCGACGGATTGGCCAGCGTCGCGAACGGCACCCTGGACGTTGCCTTCGTGGGCCTTCCCGATACTCCGGTTCCCTCGGTGAGGACGCGGTTGGTCGCAAGGGAGGAAGTCGGGGCGGTGCTGCCGCTGGATCATCCGCTGGCGCAGGAAAAGTCCATCCCCTTGCAGGCTCTGGCGGCCGATGACTTCATCTCTCCGCCGCTGGACGGCTCGTCCTCCATGACCGAAGTGATGCTGGCATCCTGCATGGCGGCCGGCTTCCGCCCGCGCATCGTCCAGGAGTTGTCGGACCCGTACATGGTGCTGACCTTCGTGGCCGCCGGCGTTGGGGTCACCCTCATGAGCAGCGGGATAGCCGGGATCATCCCCTCCGGCGCAACCTATGTGGCACTTGATCCCCCGCAGCACTTCATGAACCACGCCATCGCGTGGTCCGAGGAAAACGACTCCGCTGTGCTGGCGGCTGTGCTCGCCGTCGTCGAGGAGATCTTTCCTGAGATCCCCAACTGACCGCTCCTTATATAGTCGAATTGCAGCATAGTGATAGATTATTTTAGTCGTGGACAAGCTAAGTGATGGCAGCCACACTGGATGGAGAAGCCGCATAGCGCGGCAAACCGTTTCGCAGTCGGCCCACCCGAGGAGCCCCCCGAGACGGTGCCGTTACCTGAAGGGAACACCATGTCAGTGTCGACATCGGCGCCAGCACGCCCCAAGAACAATGCGAAGATCGCAGCCGTTTCGGGGTTCGTGGGCAGCGCACTTGAGTACTACGACTTCTTTATCTTTGGCTCAGCCGCAGCCCTGATCTTCGGCAAGCTGTTCTTCGCTCCCGGCCCCTCAGCAATGCTCCTGTCATTCGCAACAGTAGGCGTCGCATATATCGCACGCCCCCTTGGTGCAGTGATCTGTGGCCACCTCGGCGACAAGTTCGGCCGGAAGAAGGTTCTTCTGCTCACCCTCCTGCTGATGGGTGCCTCAACATTCCTGATCGGCTGCCTGCCCACCTACAACGACATTGGAATGGCAGCGCCGATCCTCATCGTGGCCCTCCGGCTTCTGCAGGGCCTCTCCGCAGGCGGCGAATCGCCGGGGTCAAGCTCCCTCACGCTCGAGCACGCACCTGACAGGAAGCGCGCCTTCTACACGAGCTGGACGATGAGCGGCATCATGTTTGGCATCGTGCTCTCCACGCTGGTGTTCATTCCCGTGGCGTCCATGCCCGAGGACCAGCTGCTTGCCTGGGGCTGGCGCATCCCGTTCCTCGCCAGCGCGCTGGTGACCGTCATCGCCTTTGTGCTTCGGCGCCTCCTGGAAGAGCCCCCGGTGTTCGCGGAAGCCAAAGCGCAGGACGAAGTGGTCAAGGTTCCGATTGTCACCCTGTTCCGGCACCACTGGGTCACCGTCATCCGTGTCACCGCCATGTCGCTGTTCACCATCATCAACACCATCATCAACGTCTTTGCGCTGTCCTACGCCACCTCCGTCGTCGGCGTTGAAAAAGGACTGATGCTGACCGTGATCGCAGTGGCCAACCTCGCCGCAGCGGCCATGGGCCCGCTGGCCGGTATCCTCTCCGACCGCATTGGCCGTAAGCCCGTCTTCGTCACCGGCCTGGTGCTGCAGATAGTGATGATCTTCGTGTTCTTCTCGGCCCTGTCAGCGGCAAATGTTCCGCTGATCTTCGTGACCGGCATCCTTCTGATCGGCGTTGCGTACACCGGGTCGAATTCCATCTACCCCGCTTACTTCCCGGAACAGTTCCCGGTCAAGGTCCGGTACTCCGGTATGGCCATCAGCCTCATGTTCGGCCTGCTCCTGGCAGGCTTCGCCCCGGTCATTTCCGAGCTGCTGATAGGTGGCGACAAAGCCAACTGGGTTCCTGTTGCAACGTTCGCGGCCGTGGCCTGCGCCATCTCGGCCGTCGCAGCACTGCTGGCACCCGAGACGTTCAAGACTCCGACCGCCCTGTTGGGACTGAAAAAATCCGACGTACGGCGCCACGCGGCGTCGTCCATCACCCCGGAAGACGCTTCCGGCGCAGTTGCCCAGAAGGTACGGGCATGAGCCAGCAAACCTTGGCGGGCACTCTGGCGTTCCGCCCGGGGGAAGCCGATGTCAGCCATCGCTTCGTGGTGGGCTTGCTCGGTTCCGGCATCCGCGGATCCCTCACCCCCGGCCTGCACGAAGGCGAGGCCGATAGGCTTGGTCTCGCCTACACGTACCGCGTCATCGATCTTGACGCTATCGGACAACCTGCCGAAAGGTCCGCGGCGCTGGTGCGGCATGCGGCCGATCTCGGCTTCGACGGCCTGAACGTCACCCACCCGAGCAAGCAACTGGTCCAGGACGGCGTGGACGAACTTTCGCCAGAAGCCCGGATCCTTGGTGCCGTCAACACCATCACCTTCCACGACGGCAAGGCCGTGGGCCACAACACGGACCACACCGGGTTCACCGAAGGCCTCAAGGCCGGCCTTCCGTCGGCCTCGACGGACTCCGTGGTGCAGATTGGTGCGGGCGGAGCCGGCGCAGCAGTGGCCTTTGGGCTACTCAGCACCGGAACCCGGCACCTGGTCATCGCCGACATCGAACCGGCCCGGGCGGAGGCCCTGGCCGCCCGGCTCGCCCCGCACTTTCCGGGCAGCCAGCTGTCAGTGACCCGGACCGATGCCGTCGCCGGACGCATCCGGGACGCCGACGGGTTGGTGAACTCAACGCCGATCGGCATGACGGGTCACCCCGGTATTCCCGTGGATCCCGACCTGCTCCACTCCGGGCTGTGGGTAGCGGACGTGATCTACCGGCCGCTCGAAACCGAACTGATCAAGGCAGCCCGCGGCAAGGGCTGCGCCGTCCTCGACGGCGGACGCATGGTGGTGGGTCAGGCCGCCGCCGCCTTCGAGCTCTTCACCGGAATCCCCGCAGATGCCGAGCGCATGCTGGCCGCGTTTCGACAGGCGGTCAGCTAGCTATGGATTCCCAGGCACCGAGCACCATCGCCGAGTCACGCTGCCTGGTGGTCGGGGCAGCCAGCGGCATCGGGTTTGCGACGGCGGCACGCCTCCGGGCGTCCGGCTCCGCGGTGGTAGGGGCGGACCTGCCCTCGGCCACCTGGCCCGCCGAACCGGGCACCTCATCACTCGCCATGGACGTCACCGATCCCGCATCGGTTGCGGCGGCCGTCTCCGCAGCGGCGTTGGAGATGGGAGGGCTCGACGCGGTGGTGAACTGCGCCGGCATCCTGGGACCGGTGGCCCCGGCAGCCGCCACCTCAGTCGAAGACTTCGAACGCATCATGAAGATCAACCTGACGGGAGCGTTCATTCTCTCGCAGGCTGTCCTGCCGCGGATGGCCGAAGCAGGCTACGGGCGGCTGCTCCATATCTCCTCGACGGCGGGCAAGGAAGGCGTTGTCAAAATGCCCGCCTACTCAGCCAGCAAGGCCGGGATCCTCGGCTTGGTCAAGTCACTCGCCAAGGAGTTCGCGCTTTCCGGCGTCACCGTCAACGCCCTCGCCCCGGGCAACGTGGTGACCCCGCTCTTCGCTGAAGTGCCGAAAGAACAGCAGACGGCCCAGGCCGCCAAGATCCCCATGGGCAGGTTCGGGACGCCCGCCGAAGCGGCCGCCCTCATCGAATTCATCGTTTCACCGGCGGCCTCCTACACCACCGGCTCCGTCTTCGACCTGTCGGGCGGCCGGGCCACGTACTAGCCCGGCACCGGCCTCTGCCGGACCGCACCACACTTTCCTACCAGCACCAGAAAGATGGCACTCGTTGATGACCACCCCATCACCTGTCACCGCCCGCCCCCTTCGCATCGGAATCGCAGGCTGCGGGGCGATCTCCCGGAACCACCTCGAGGCCTTTCGCGCCCTTGACGACACCGTCATTGTGGGTGTCTGCGACATCGACCTCCAACGCGCCGAGGACACCGCCAAAGCGTGGGAAATCCCTGCAGCTGTCAATACAGTCCAGGAGCTCCTGGGGATGGACCTTGACATCATCTCGGTCTGCACCCCGCACCCCACCCACGAGGAGGTGGTGCTGCAGGCCGCTGCGGCAGGCGTGAACGTGCTCTGTGAGAAGCCCATCGCCACCGTCCTGGCATCCGCAGAGCGCATGGTCCAGGCCTGCGACGACGCCGGCGTGAAACTCGGTGTTCTCTTCCAGCGCCGGTTCTGGCCGGCCGCCCAGCGCATCCGCATAGCGATCGACGACGGCACCCTGGGCCGGCCGGTCATGGGCCAGTGCTCGGTGATGCTGCACCGCGAACCGGAGTACTACTCCCGCGACGTCTGGCGCGGGACCTGGGCCAACGACGGCGGCGGAGTGCTGATGACCCAGGCCATCCACTACATCGACCTGCTGCAGTGGTTCATGGGAGACGTGGCCGAGGTCTACGGGAAAATCAACACCTACAAGCACGGCGAGCACATCGAAGTGGAAGATTCGGCGACCGCCGTCATCACGTTCACCTCCGGCGCCATGGCCACCCTCGAAGCGTCGACGGCGGTGTCCCCGAGTCTGGGTGTGCAGATCCGGGTCACGGGGGAAACCGGAGCCTCCGCTTCCTTGACCGAATTCCCGGAAGGCAGCGACGGGCGCGTGGACCTGTGGGCCGCGGCCGGGACCATCAGCACCGAGCCCGTCTACCCTGAAGGAGTTGACCCGAACGTCAGCCTCACCACGATCAACGGCCAGCTCATCCCGCACCACACCGCCCAAGTCCGCGATTTTGTCCGGAGTATGCGCGGCGGCGGTGAACCGGCGGTCACCGGCCAAGACGCGACGAAAGCCCTACGCATATTGCTGGCGGTCTACGAGTCATCCCGCACAGGCCTTCCAGTCCGCTTCGGGCCACGGCCGCACCCCACGAACCCTCCGCTACGACGCAGCACAGCCGATCGCCTCTCTCCTGGCAGCAGGCGCCACCCCACACTACGAACTGTGCCTGAACGGAGCACAATCATGACCGGAACCGCACGCAGGCCCATCGGCCTGGCCCAGCTGTCCCTGCTGAACACCGCCCCGCCTGAATTGGTGGGAATCGCCGCCCGGGCAGGCTTTGATTTCATCGGCGCCCGGGTGCGCCCAGTGACGCCCACGGAACGGCCTTACAACCTCCAGCCAGGCTCACCGATGCTCCGCGACACATTGTCCAGGATGCAGGACACCGGAGTGACCGTCCGGGATATCGAATTCCTGCTGCTCGACGGCAGCGACCAGCGCGAAGCATGGCTGCGCATGATGGAAGCGGGCCAGGCCCTGGGGGCAAGCTCCCTCACCGTGGCCGGTGCCGACCCCGACAGCGCCCGACTGATCGGCACGCTGGCCCGGATGACCGAGGACGGCCGCGGATTCGGGATCACCCCCACTCTGGAAGCGATCTCCTACCAGCCCGTCGCCTCGATCGCCCAGGCCGCGGACATCGCCCGCCAAGCCGGCTGCCGGATCGTGGTGGACACCCTGCACTTCAACCGCTATAACGGTCGGGGCGCCGCTGCCCAGTGGGAGGAGCTGCGCGCCTACACAGACCTCGTGCCGCTCTTGCAGTTGTGCGACGGCCCGGCGGAACGGCCAGGCAGCCGCGAGGAGCTCGTCATCGAATCCCGCTCGGAGCGGGGTGTTCCCGGCGAGGGCGAGTTCGGCCTCGTGGCGGTGGTTGCCGCACTTCCGGCCAGCCTTCCGGTCAGTGCGGAGGCACCCTCGGACCGACGGGTGGCGGAACTGGGCGAGCTCGGCTGGGCGCGCCTGCTCAAATCAGGGGTGGACACCGTGCTGACCCAGGCCGACAGGACGCAGCTAAGCGGAAATCTTGACACGGCAGCGGCGAAATGAGCGGCACCACTGCAGAGACCACTACGACGGTACTCGCGCCGGACGTGCGCATACCGCTCATCGGCCTGGGAACCTGGCCCCTGACGGGTGAGGACGCCGCCGCGACGGTGAACCAAGCCATCAACAACGGCTACCGGCACATCGATACGGCCGAGAACTACGCCAACGAGGCCGCCGTGGGGGAGGGCATCCGCCGCAGCGGCATCGACCGCGGGGACCTGTTCCTCACCACTAAGTTTAACACCCAGTGGCACAGCCGGAGCGGAGTGCGGGATGCCTTCGGCCAGGCGGCGCGGCGGCTCGGAACCGAGTATCTGGACCTGTTCCTGGCTCACTGGCCCAACCCCGCCCAGGGGCGATTCGTTGAAGCCTGCGAAGGGCTGCAGGACCTCGTGGAGGACGGCTCCATCAGAGCCTGGGGCGTCTCAAACTTCAAACCGGCACACCTGCGGGCCGTTCAGGACGCCGGCGCAGATCGTCCTCCGCTGGCACGTGCAGCATGGCCACGTGGCGGTGCCGAAGTCCGCTGACAACCAACGCCAACGCGAGAACCTGGACGTCTTCGGTTTCGCCCTGACCCAGCAGCAAATGGCTGCAATTGGTGCACTCGAAACCGGTGCGCCGCCGCGCCTGGACTCCGACACCTACTTCCACTGAGAAAGCACTGAACATGACTGCACCAGCAAATCCTTCATCTGCCCTCCCGAGCCTGGACTGCGATGTCCTGGTAGTCGGCTCCGGTGCGGGTGGTCTGTCCTCCGCCGTGACCGCCGCATATCACGGACTGAAGGTAGTGGTTGTTGAAAAGGCCGACGTCTGCGGAGGTGCCACGTCGTGGTCGGGCGGGTGGGCCTGGACCCCTGGCAACCCGCTGGCCAAAGCCGATGGCGTCAACGAGGACCGCGAACTGTTCCGCACCTACCTTCGCCACCGGCTCGGCCCGAACTACCAAGTAGACAGGGTGGAGGCATTTCTTGAGGCGGTCCCGCATATGGTCGGCTTCTTCCAGGACAAGACCAGCCTCCAGTTTGTGCCGGGAACCAAGATCAAGGACATCTACGGCAGTACTCCCGGCGCGGGCACCGGCCATCGTTCAGTGGGTCCCAAGCCGTTCAACGCCCGCAAGATCAAGCCTGAGCTCCGTGCCAAGATGCGCCACCAGCTCTACGAAACCTCGTTCCTGGGGATGGGCATCATGGCAGGACCGGACCTGGCCAAATTCCTCTCCGCTTCCCAAGGGAACATCAAAGGCATCTTCCACGCCGGCTGTCGGGTTGGATTCCATGTCTTGGACCTCATTACCCACAGGCGCAACATGCAGCTGGTCAACGGGACCGCCCTCACCGGCAGGTTGCTGAAGTCCGCCGATGATCTCGGGGTGGAGATCCGCGTCTCCACGCCTGCCAGGCACCTGTTGACCGACGAGTCCGGGAAGGTGACGGGCGCCGTCGTCAGTTCCCCGGACGGTGAGCTGCGGATCAACGCCTCCCGCGGCGTCGTCCTGGCCGCCGGAGGGTTCCCCAACGACGTCGCACGCCGTAAGGAGTTGTTTCACAAAACCCCCACCGGCCGGGAGCACTGGACCCTGGCACCGGCAGAGACCACGGGCGACGGGATCACAATGGCCCAAGCCGTAGGAGCCCGCTTCGAGACGGAGGTGGCCTCCCCGGCCGCTTGGTGCCCGGTCTCCCTGGTCCCGTACCGCAATGGACGCACCGGAATCTTTCCGCACATTATGGACCGGGCCAAGCCCGGCAGTATCGGAGTGCGCCGGGACGGCAGACGGTTCGTCAACGAGGCCAATGGCTATTACGACTATGTCGAAGACCTCCTGAATGCGACTCCAGAAGGGGAATCAGTGGAGGCATGGCAGATCGCCGACGCGGAGTTCGTCCGTAAGTTCCCCTTGGGGATGGCCAAGCCGCTGCCGGTGCCGCTCTTCCCGTACCTGCGCTCGGGGTACCTGAAGAAGGGCAAGACCCTTGAGGAATTGGCGGCAGCCTGCGGGATTGATCCGCAGGGACTCGCCGCGACGGTCGCTGACTTCAACCGCAACGCGCGGAAGGGCATCGACCCCGTCTTCGACCGGGGGGCCAGCGAATTCAATCGCTACGGCGGCGACCCTAAGAACACCCCCAACCCCTCGCTGCGGCCCCTGCAAAAGGGACCGTTCTACGCCGTCAGGATTGTCCCGGGATCGTTCGGTACCTTCGCGGGGCTTGCGGCCGATTCACGCTCCCGTGTACTGGACAACGATGGCCAGCCCATCCCTGGTCTTTACGTCGCGGGCAACGATCAGGCCTCAGTCATGGGTGGGCACTACCCCGCCGGCGGGATCAACCTCGGCCCGGCCTTGACGTTCGGCTACATCGCCGGCCGCGACATCGCAAACGCGACACACTACGAAGATGACGGCACCCGGGCCCCGGGAGAGCGCGCCGGAAACAACGATGCGACGGTCAAGCAGCCGAGTTTGAATTAGCAGAGGTCGGCCCTGATCTGTCGACGATCCCAAGCCTGCAGTGAGGGGACTGCCCCCGGTTTTGTTGATTCGGTGACCTGCCCCAGGGTGAGTATGTCAACTTAAACGGAGCTCGCCGCTGCGAACGAGCGAATAGACCAGTGCACTTTTGACGTTCAGGACCTCTTGAACCTGCTCCAGGGTCAGCATCCTGGGGAACACGGGTCCCGTCGTCGGCGCAGCGTTCTCGTTCACTTGCTCTGTCCGTTTCGGCATTCTCAATCCACCTCGGTCCGGTGTTGCAGCTCGTCCTTGGTGCGCTGTCCGGGGCGGAGCGATCTGGCGCACATGAAGCCATTCTTACACTCACGAGGATTTGCTCTTGAACTGACGCTCGACCGACAGGCTGGGTGAGTCACCGTGGATTGTGGAGAAAATCTCTGAGCTCGGAGGTTTCAGTGCTCTGACCTACATGTTTGGCATGGGCTCCGGGGAGGAGGGCTCACCGCGGATGGAACTGAAGGTCGCGGCCATGATGCCGGCGACGATGGCGAGGAGGCTCGGCGCAAGAATCGCGGCCGCGATCACGTCTTCGCCGTTCCCCGAGGCGATCGCCAGTCCGACGACGACGGCTGTGAGCACAACGGCCCCGGCCCAGTAGGTGCGCCAGACCACCCGGATCGTTCGTGCCCGCTTGGCGTTCTTCGCGTTCCATTCCCGCCGCACCCGCTGCACCTCGTCGGTGTGGGACTCGGGGCCTTCCCGGAAGGACACGATCGCGGCGTCGGCATCCGCGGGGGTCATGAACTCGCCGAGGAGCCCGCGCACACGGACGAGCACGGCCTCCGCCTGGATCGTGTCGTTCATGCTGTCGTCGAATCCGGTGACGAGGGCGTCGATGAACGCCTGGATGTCGTCGTCCGTCCTCGGGGCTTTGCCTTCGAACTCGCCATCCCAGAGTTCACGGGCCCGTTCGGCAGCGACTGCAGCGGCGAGGTACAGGTGGGCGCGCATCGCTCTCGTCAGAGAGTCGACCGTGAGATTGCTCGTGAGGGCCATGGACTCATTGTGCACGACAAGCTCGCGCATGACGCCAGGGCGGCGATGCGTTGGGCAGCGTGGTTGCCGGCGCACCTCCGCCAATTGGCGGCCGCCCCGTCGTCGGGGTCCCCTGGTAGGCACGGCCCCCGATGAACGGAATGGTCAAGTTGATCCAAAACCGGCGGCGCACTGACCGCGTGCGGAATCGACTTACGCAACGTCCTGAATGACGGCTTGGGAGTCCGGCGCCGACTTACCTGGTCGCGGCCCGAGGGCCTTGGTGAGGGAGGACATGCTCACGCTGAGAGTCGCCGCGATCTCCTGCAGTTTCTTTCCCTGACCCCGCAGGTCTTTAGCCGCCGCAAGTTTCGTCGCCGTCATTGCCGGCGGACGGCCGCCGAGCCGTCCCCTGGCTTTCGCGGGACTGGTAGTGACCGTTGATTGAGTAGTCGGTATTCTTCGGATTTTCTCTGGCTGACTTTGTCGCTGTCGGGATTGGCGGGGTGCGGGAGTTGTTATCGGCTGTGGTTGCCGGGAGCGTATTCGCTCCAGGGTGATCCGGCTTCTGCTGCGATCCTGGTGGTGCTGGTGTGGTGGTAGCCGAGGGCCTGGGCCACCACCGGCGGCATCTGGAGGACGATTTTTCGGATCACTACGGTTCTGCTGGACTGCGGGTCCGTTCTGCCAGATGATCCCGGACGCACTAACGCGGTGACCATGCCGGCGCTGTCGAAGCAGACAACGCCATCGGGAAGACACGCATTCCCCCGTTTGTAAAGTGACTTGACAAATTTCGTCATGATCGGAATGGTGAGGCTACTGGGTTCGCAGGGGGCGGGCCCAGCAGTGATATGGGGGAACTGCGAATGAGTACTGATATGAGGCTCGTCCTAGGCTTTGACGCCGGGTGCCTGGCCTGCAGCAAGATTGCCGAGGACGTTGCTTCGGCTACCGGCGGAAGACTTGAAGTCATGAATCTGTCGTCGCCGGAAATGGTGTCTTGGCGGGTTGTGGCGTTGGGTGAAGATGCGCCGTGGACCCCGACACTCATCGAAATCGCTGACGGTGACGTCTCCGCAAAAACCGGTGCGGCTATGGGGCTTGCAATGATGAGCAGGCTCGGCATGCGCGGAAGCTGGCGGATACTCCAGCAACTGGGAGCACTTCGCCAGCGCAGTGCTGAAAACAACCGTGGACCCGAGCGCGGCGTCAGCCGAAACGTGTTTCTACAAAGTGCGGCCGGGGTTGCGCTCGGCATTTCCATTCTGGCAGGCAGCGGCACCGCGGCCGTCGCCGCATCAGATAAGAAGCGGCGAAATGAACATTGGTTCGATCAGATGTCGGGTACATCCAAGGAAGATCTGACCGGGGGCCAGGCTCTTGCGGCATGGCGAGAATCTTCGGCATCTGCGCACATGTCCAGACTGATGGGGCTTGCATCTGTCCGGCCGGAATCCCGCTCGATGCTCGGCACCGGTGTTGCCGGGGTTGAGGTCTCCGAAGAAATAGTTGACGCGCCCACCGTGAAGGGCGTCCGCCATGCGCTCACTGGCGGCGGAAGCATGGTAGCCGTTGCCTATGTCCATGGAGACACCGTGGTCGCCACCTACGGCGTCACCACAAAGTCCGGAACAAGCAGGCGGCTGACGAGGGTATTCCAAATCACCGGGGCTGAAACATCGCGCCTGATTGCGGAAGCAGACGATGGAGTCGCCACGGACGTCGCCGCCCTGCGTGCCGATCAACCGACAACCACAGCAAGTGGCTGCCCGGATTGCATGTACCGCAGGTGCGACGAACAGAACTGGGGTTGCGTTCAATCATGCTGTTGGGGTTGTGCTTTTGCCTGCGGCAACCCGGGGTCATGCATTGCATGTGCGGTTATCGGCTGCCCCTGGTGTGTAAGCCTGAACTGTTGTAACCGTTCTTCCTGCTACCCCATTGTCAGGTGCGGTCCGTACTAAGGAGTAAGTATGTCAGTTTCAGCCCCACAGGCGACACGGTCCGCCAACTGGAAGGATGGTCTTCTCGCCACGGCGTTCGTTCTGGCCTCAGTTTCAATACCGCTACTCCTATGGCCAAGTGACGGCACCGGAAGGGACATGCTTCTTCGGGTGTTTCTTCTTGGGTGGGCGGCCTGTGGTCTGCTGCTGGCCAGCACCCTCATAGTGCCGACTCACCGCATAAGCTCACAGGTTGTCCAGGGCACTTTGTGGCTTGGCTTGGGACTCGTGTTAGGCCTCAGTCTTGGCACCTTCCCCTGGAATGGGCTGGCCTCGGGACCTGTTTGGCAGATCTGGCTGGCGATCGTCATGTCGGCCGGGTACCTGCAGCAGCTGCAGCGTCGGAGAGCCTGACTCAGGGACCAAAAGCCTTCGCGGCAGCTCATGGGAGTGGCCGGCTTTGCCGCTGTCGGGAATGGCTCGGTGTTGCGGGAGTTGTTATCGGCTGTGGTCGCCGGGCGCGTATCCGCTCCAGGGTGATCCGGCTTCTGCTGCGATCCTGGTGGTGCTGGTGTGGTGGTAACCGCGGCCCTGGGCCACCACCGGCGGCGGCATCTGGAGGACGAGTTGTCGGATCGCTGCGGTTCTGCCGGACTGGGCCGGGACCCCGATTTCCTGCAGCAGATCGCGGATGCTTCCCGGGTCCATGGGTTGCCCGGCCCGGCGCCCCGGGAAGAGCCATCGGGAGGCCGGGTTGGCGGCGGTGGTCATGTTGGGCCTGTCTTCGAGGTATGCCCGCAGTAGCCCGGCCAGCGGTTCCGGAACCGGAGTCGGCGGTTCACCGAGGCGCAGCAGGGTGTGGTCTCCGTAGTTGAGGATGTCGTCGGTGGTGAGCCGGACGATCCGGCTTACCGGTTGGGCGTAGAGCAGAATCAATGAGCCGGCGACGCGGGAGCGTAGCGGCAGGGTTTCGTCGGTGACCAGGCGCCGGAGAGCGGCGAGCCGGTGATGCTGTCCCATTGGGGCAGGGTTTCCCGTGGACCGGACGGGGATGGTCATGGCGGGCATCCGGCCGGTCTTCATGCACCAGCTCAGGAAGGTCGTGGCGGGTCGGCGGGTGGCGTGGTTTTCGCTGTGCCAGGCGTCGAGGTCGGGTTGCCGGCAGTGTTCGGGGAGAGCGCCGCGGCCGGTGAGCCAGGTCAGGAAGGAACCGGCCTGGATCAGCTGCTGCCGGGCCGCGTATGCCGGAGAGTTGCCCAGCGGTCCTTTGCCGGCTTTGGCCCGGAGTTTGCGGAGTTGGTGCCAGGTGGCGAAGCGGTGGAGCACCCGGGTGTGTTCGGGGTCGCGACGGCGGCCAGATGCCCGGTGAGCCATCTCTCGAAGAGCAGGAGTTGCCGGTCGACGGCGGGCAGGACCCCGCACTCCAGGAGTATGTCGCGCAGGTAGGCGGCGGTCCGCCAGTTCGGCAGTTGCTGGAACGCTTCGTGGGTCAGAGCGAGCCGGCCTGAGGCGAGGTCCTGCAGCAGGGCCCGTGGCTGAGCGCGCGTCAGCCAGGCAAGCCCGCTTTTGGTCCGTTGCATCGTCAGCATTCGGTCGAATAGTGGTGCCAGGGGCGGGTGGACGCGGCCGGTGCCGTCATCCAGGAGCGCGCTGAGCCGGTCGGTGAGGGTGCATCTGGGGCAGAGCCGTCCGGCGAGCAGGGGCCCTTCAACCCGGCAGCGGTCGCAGGAGAAGTCGCGGGTGATCCCTGCACATTCCCTACAGACCGGCATCCCTGAGGCGTCGCGGCCCGGCAGCAGCCGTTCGCTCCGGCAGCCCGGGCAGGATCCATGTGTGCGTGTGGCCTTGTCGAAGCACGTCCGGCAGATCGGGCCGTCCGACCAGTTCGCCGCTTTCGCTGCTTGCCGGCCGCAGCGGGCACAGATGCGTATATGCCACCGCTCATACTTCTCGCGGGTGTCGTAGGCGGGACTCACTGCTCGGGGGTAATCCTGGCCCGCTTGGGCCGGATGGTGGCGGCAAGGTCCACGACCTCGGCACCCGCGCCGGCCGTGCGGTGCGGCGTCACGGCCTCCGCCCGGGTGGCGATCAGCTCCGCGGGGGCCACTTCCAGAATGCCGCAGAGCGCGGCGAGGACCGGCAGCGAGAGCCGCTCGGGGATCTGGGTGACCAGCCGCCAGGCCTGCACCGAGGACAGCTCGATGCCGCGCTGGGCCAGCAGGGGGGACAGATCCGAGGCAGTGAAGATCCCCCGGGTAGCCATCACCTCGCGCAGCCGCCATTGATAACTGATGTGTCGTTTCATCGGGCTTTCCTCACCGGCCGCAGGGCGGCCTCCATCGTGGCGTCCAGGGTCCTGCGGAGAGTTCGGGTGCGGAAGTCAGAGGAGACGCAGGTGTAGATCGAGGTGGTCGACGCGTGCTCGTGGCCGACCTGTTCCTGGACGAACCGGGCATCCCAGCCGTCCTCGATCAGGTGCGTGACCTAGGAGCGCCGAAAGGAATGGAAATCCAGACCCTGATCCAGGCCAAGGCTGTCCCGGTAGGTGCAGAAGCGGGTGTTCATCTGGGTGAAGCCCACGCGTGACGAGCGTTCCGAGGGCCGTAAGGCTCCGGGGCCGGCGGTGGGGATCAGCGGGCGGGCCTCCTCGGCCCATTGCTGCAGGATTTCCGCTGACCAGTCGAGGACCGACAGCACGCTGCGGCGCTTGGGCGGGGAGCCCTTCTTCGCCTTGCCGTGGCGGACGTAGAGGACGCCGTACTCCCCGAACTCCGGGCCCCGGGGGTTGCGGCCGAAGTCCACCACATCGAGCATCCGCGCCTCGTTGCGGCGCAGGCCGAAGGCATACGCGGTCTTGAAGAGCATCGCGTCACGGAACGCGGGCAGCCAGCCCTTGCGTCCGCGCCCGCGCACCCGGCCGACCTGTTCGTCCGCGTGGTCGAAGAATGCCTGCAGTTCATCGCGGGTGAAGGCACGCTTGGCCGGGTCCGCCTCCGCTTCCTCGACATGCACGGCGGCGTTCCACTCGTGGATCACCTGCACCGGGTGGGTACCGAACCGTTCCTGGCAGGCCTCGGCCCAGCCGTAGGCGGGGTCGGTAACGAAGTCACAGAAGGAGCGGATGCTCCCCTGGTAGTTCCGCAGCGTGGAGCGGCGCAGGTTCCGGACCGAGCGCAGATCACCCAGCCACTCGTCAACCATCTGCGGTGACCAGGCCCATGGGAAGGCATCCGCGTGGCGGGCGAACGCCCGCACCGCCTTCTCACGGCCCTCGATCGTGGAGAACGCCAGGTTCCGGGCGAGCTGCTGGTTGCGCCACCCGTTCAACATGGCCGTGAAGACCTGCTCGTCCGGCCGCAGCAAGGGCAGGCCTCCGACCCTGGACACGGCATGCTTTACAGCTCTGACCTGCGGAAACGTTTCAAGTGCAGAAGGTTACCGGGCACTCCCACCAGCCTTAGCGCCAGTTTCCCGCGCATTGGTCCAAATGGCCGCAATTTCATTAGGTGTACTACTGCGGTTGGGCCAATGCAACGTCTACGGATGTTTAGGTGACTGCTCGTGCTGACCAGGGCAAACTTCCCATCGCGGTCCAGGGAAAGCCGCGCCAGCGTGGTCATCTTGATCCTTAGCGCTACTTTCCCGCGCATTGGTCCTCGACCCCCAGACAGCGTCCAGCTCCGCAGAGGTCTCGATTCCCTGGGCAGTCACGACTGCTCGCCTGGTCGACGGTGGCCAGGTCCGCACCGCCAAATTGCGTCTCAAGGTCTGGGCTTTGCCGGTAGGCAGCCCACAGCGCGGGCGCGTCCTCCAGCGTCCAGGGGCGAAGTTCGACGGTCATAGCTCTTATCGTGCCCGACGAAAGGCGGGCGCCTTGAATTTGCCCGAAAGCGGATCCTTCACCGCTCCCAGTACGACTCACGGATGAGTGCTGCGGCTTTAGTCGTGTTCAGGGTGCAGGGTTGCATCTGCATCGGTCTCAACCCATCGGGTGAAGGTGGTCGTGAAGTTAGCCCGAGTGGGCGAGGCACAAAATGGGCCGACCTCGGCACTTACTGTTTCATCCAGAGGAGCAACGCGGATGAGCCGGAAAGACTCATCCCCGGCGCGGGCCCTGATGGTGACGGCGTTACCGGCCCTGCTTAGCCGCACTGTGATTTCCCGATTGATCCACTCAGGGACAGGTGCCACCGACCAGTCGGAGACCCCATGTGTTACGACGGCCCCGACCTGTGGGACTCCGTCGGACACCTCCACGCCGGCCTTGATCCAAGAAAATTCCGAAACGTGAAGATAGATCCCCGCCTGGTCGAACTGCTCGGTGTAATTCAGAAGGAATGAAACCTCCACCGCCCCCTCAGCGGGCAGCGGTGCCAACAGGGCATGCGCGCTGTCATGGACGAAGCCGTACGAGGTGTGCCTCCACGCGTCACTGTTCTCGGCTGCGGTTACCCGCAGAGTCCGACCATCCGCGACGACACGCACGGGCGGGTTGCGCCACCTTCCCCGGGCCCAGGAATCGTGTGCTTCCTTTATCACTTGTGTCACGTCAGATCCCCTAAGTCGCTCGTTCAGTCCGTAAGCCCTATTCAAGCAGTGGCACATCCAACACAACGGCGATTGCCCGTTGACCGATCGGCTATGGGACAGGCGGTCATTGCAACAGGAGGTTTTCGATCAGTTCGATCGGTTTCTTGAACTC